>CAZIML010000290.1:0-1520 GCA_964540255.1 uncultured bacterium | reverse complement strand
TTCCGAACAGAAAAGGCATTTGGAGCAATACAGGGAAGCAGCCGGTCAACGGATTGATCCCTGATTCGCGATAGAGATTCATCACCTCCATCTGCGCTTTTTTCGGATCTTTTTTATGTTTCTCCTGAACCGCCTTTACTTTGGGGGCGATCTCCTGCATCTTAATCGAAGAGCGGATCGACCAGTTGTTGAGCGGATACATCATCGCTTTCAAAGCGATCGTGAGTAAAATAATTGAAGCTGCCCATGATCTGCTCACCGCATAGAACATCTCCATCAAAAGGAATAAAAACTTGGAGAAGGGTTGAGAGATGAACGAGAACCACCCTTGAATACTCAGCGCCTGCACGTAGTCGGGATTGTAGTTAGTCAATGGGTCGTCGTAGAGAGCGTCTAATTCTTTCAAAAGACCTGTATCGTAGGGGCCGGCAAAGATTCTCAGCGGAGTAAGGCCTTGGCTCAAAGGCAAAAAGGTCGCATAGCCTGGGTAATTTGCCGCTGGATAGAGGTTGTAGCCTGCGTCGATCAAAGTGAGGCGGGTCGGCACTTTCTCCCCATCAATTTGCATCGTTCGATAGCCGGACGCCATCCCATTCAGCGGATCCATGATAAGTCCGAGGAAGCCGTTGCAGTTGCTGATCCAGTTGAGCGATGTATTGGACGCGTCGACGGCTCCCTTTTTCGGCAGATCGATCGTTTCAACATCTGAAATTTTGTTTTTCGTCACCTGATAGCGTAAAATCGGAGCATAGGAATTGCTGACGATTTCCACATCGGGGACGCCTGAGGTGAGCCAAAGACCGGTCGCATCTCCATCGACTTTGATATCCAAAGTGAAGCAGTAGGGGCCATTTCTCTCTTCTGGGATTGTGTAAGTTTTGGTGATTTGGGCGCCTCCGGCAGAGCCTTGGAATTCGATTAAATTCGGCTCCATCCGAGTCATCCGGTAGGTTGCATTTGCGATCCTTGGATCGTCGCCGACAACGCTCAACGCATAGTATTCAGCGGATAAGGACTTTCCATTCAGTCCCCGTCTCATTAATGGATAGTAGCCGCCCACGACCCCTTCATTCACCTTCCCTCCTGCCATTTGAGCTGGGTGCATCGGGAACCTTGCATTATCGGGAGAAGTTTTGACGATTTCCCGATCGAAATCGATCTCTCTCACGTAGCTCAAAGGATTTGTGCTTTTGAGGGGGAGGTTGATCTCGGCTAAGCTTCCCCCTCGGCTGGAGAAGACGAGTTGTTGGTAATTGTTTTCGAGAACGTAGAAGGTTTCATTTCCGTATGAAGAGACCGGATCTGCTTGAACGACCAGCCGTTTTGGCTCCTCTTTTTGGACCTGAGCGGTCGGTTTTCCGCTCCGGGCAGGAGGGGCAAAATAGGCTTGCACGCCGAAGAAGGCGAGGCTGACGCAAATCATAAACAACAGGGTACGCTTATCCATAGACTCTCACTAGTGATTAACCTAGGGAGGATATCAAAAAAAAATAAAGGAGCCAAGCATTATGTTGCCTCAC
>CAZIML010000289.1:0-1539 GCA_964540255.1 uncultured bacterium | reverse complement strand
TCCTCCCTTGGGGAAAGAAAAAAGAGGGAGGGCGAAGCTACAGGCGAGATCCGGATCTCTTCACCATTTTAGTTTTTGGAGGCTCTCAAGGGGCCGCTTTCATCAATCAAACCTTTTGCCAAGCGGCCAAACTCCTCCCATTTCCCTTCCGAGTGATCCATTTTACTGGAAAAGAGTCGATCGGGATCAACTATCAGGTTCCTTCCATTGTCAAACCTTTTGAAGAGGATATGGCAGGGGCCTATGAAGCAGCTGATCTCGTCATTTGCAGATGCGGCGCTGGGACGACCGCCGAGCTGATCCGTTTCAAAAAGCCCTCCATCGTCATCCCTTACCCATACGCTCACGACCATCAGAGAAAAAATGGGGAGTTTTTAAAGAAGGGAACCCGGATGATTTTGCAAAAAGAGGCGAGCCCTGAACGGCTGGCTCGAGAGATTCAACTCGCGAAAGAAAATTTAGAATTCCAACGGACGGCGCTCGAACAGATCGCCCTTCCAGAAACCGTTGATTTAGGAAGAGTGATTCAGGAAATAGGCGGGAGAAGATGAGCTATCATTTTATTGGGTTAGGTGGGATCGGGATGAGCGCTTTGGCCCGTATCTTGCTCCAAAATGGAAAAAAAGTGCAAGGAAGCGATGCGAAACTGAGCCCGCTTCTCGAACAATTGGAAAGAGAAGGAGCCAATGTTCGGATCGGACATGACGCAGGGGCGATCAACACCGCAGAAATGGTCATTTACAGCACCGATATCAAAGCTGACAATGTAGAGATTCGGGCGGCTCAAGAAAAAAAACTCCCTCTTCTCCACCGCTCCGATCTCCTCGACCAATTGATGCGGGGGAAAAAGAACCTTCTCGTCACAGGAACCCATGGCAAAACGACCACGACCGCTCTCCTTGCATCCGTCTTGATGGAAGCGGAGCTCGATCCCTCATTTGTCGTAGGGGGGCTCATTCGTTCTCTCAACACGAACGGAAGAGGGGGAATGGGGGACTATTTTGTCGCTGAAGCCGATGAGAGCGATGGTTCTTTTTTGAAGACCCCGGCTCATTCTGCGATTGTCACCAATTTAGAAAATGACCACCTCGAATATTGGGGCTCCGAAAGGCTCCTCGACCTCGCCTTCAAGCAGTTCATCGCCCAAACGGAAAATCTCTTTTGGTGCTATGACGACTCTCGTTTACGGGCTTTAACCCCCCATGGAAAGTCGTATGGATTTTCTAAAGAGGCCGATTTTCACATCACTCAGTTCCGGCAGACCCAAGAGGGGATTCTCTTTGATCTCAACGAGAAAGAAAATATTCATCTCAACTTGCTCGGGCGCCACAATGCATTGAATGGGGCCGCTGTTTTTGCCCTTGCCCTCAGCCTGAATATTCCCGAAGAGGCGATCCGATCGGCGTTCCGCAAATTTTCTGGAACGGCACGGAGGCTCGATTTCAGAGGGGAGAGGCACAAAGTCGCCCTTTATGATGATTATGGACACCATCCCAATGAAATCAAAGTGACTATAAAAGCTTTGAGAGATCATGTACG
>CAZIML010000288.1:0-1549 GCA_964540255.1 uncultured bacterium | reverse complement strand
TGTACAAGGAAAAAGATACAACAATAAGGAGGTAATCAAAAGTTTGCAACAGCTAGTAGGAAAAAAGTGCGGTTGTTATTGTAAGCCGCTTGCGTGTCATTTGAATTATCTAAAGGAAATTTTGGAGAAAAGAAATGCAAACAACTGAAGAAATGATTGAACAATATAATGCCTTCGCAGGAAAGCGGTACCAAGAAAAAGTGCTGCGGCGTTTGTACATGCGACGAGACAAATGTCAGGAAAAGCTGCGAATCCTAAGAAGAGCAGATACAAAAGAAATTCATGACGAAAACTTGAAAGAATCAATTGAAGAACATAAACTCAATCTACTCGAAGAAATTGGATTGATTGATACAGTAGTACCTGAACAGAAATTCAAGTACTCATTGAATTCGGTTTTGCGTTATATCCGAAATATCTAAGAAAGGAAAAAGCGGAAAACAAAAATTGATTTGTAATGTGTATATAGTATTTACATAGTGTAGATACTCAACCTGTTTTTTGAAAGGTTTATGATTATGGCACGTGGACGAAAGAGCAGCACCCCAGAAGGTGCAAAGGCCAACATGCTTCTAAAGGCGATTGGGTTGGCTCAGGTAGTTATGTTGTACCTGAAAGCAAAAGCAGCAAACTGGTCGAAAGAGCAGTTGCTTGACAACGCAGCGAGAGAGCTCGGCGTAAATTTGGACGGAGCTGATCCAAAGAAATTCAAGGCCAACTTGTGGCTAAGGATGTTTGGCGGGGCAACGGCAAATCCAGGCATGTTGATGGCTCTGGCAAGGAGTCATAAGAATTTGGGGTCTCAGAAGAAACGGCTGAATAAAGTAAGCACGTTCGCGAGAACCAAGTTCGACGATATGCCGGAAGATGGGCGAAAGAAGCTTGAGGCCGAAGCAAAGCGAACTGGTTTCACAGTTGGATCGCTGTTGGCTTTGAAGCAGCGAGCGGCCACCGAGGCGGCGGAAAAGCTTGAGGAGCACATTGAAACGGTTGAGAGCCTAGCAAACCAAGTGGGTATTACATCCACAGGTGAATTGGGTTGGATGCCTGAAGGTGGTGCGGCAAGCATTAGCAGACCGTTCGACATCTCGGGTATCACGGATTCCTTTGGGGATCTGTTGTTCGATGATGAAGTCGAATACGAAGATGCCGAAGATGACGAAAGCGAAGGAGACGAAGAAGAAGAAACCGAGTAATGGAACTCTGGTTTGTTCTAGGAGCGTTCTTTGTATACGGAATGTTCGTAGGAATTTTTTGCGATGAATAACGAAGAGGGTCAGAGATGGCCCTCTTTTCTTTGACTTCGTAGCTCAGGGGATAGAGCAGCAAACTTCTAATTTGCGGGTCCCAAGTTCGAATCTTGGCGAAGTCACTTTGGATGATCAAATTCCCAGTGACAATTTGGGCACAAAGGAATAAGATTGGATAAATCATTTATCACACTGATCATTGTGCTTAATGGAAAAGTCGGAATTGCTTTTATATGAGCAATCTCAACATGTTTTGAATAACCACAATGTAAACATTTATTTATTTAATTTATTGAAAA
>CAZIML010000287.1:0-1574 GCA_964540255.1 uncultured bacterium | reverse complement strand
AAATCCTACCAAAATGGTAGGATTTGTGTATGAGTAAAGAAGATAAACTATTTGAGATAGCCGATCGTCAACAGGGGTATTTTACTGCGGCGCAGGCTAAAGAGTGTGGATATTACGACTCTCACTTTACACGCTACCAGTCTCGTGGAGAATGGATCAGAATCAACAGAGGGTTATATCGCCTATCACGCTACCCCGTATCAGATCGGCCTGATTTAGTAGAGTGGAGCTTGTGGAGTCGCAATAAACAAGGAGAAATTCAAGGAGTATTTTCCCACGAGACAGCTCTCGATCTCTATGAGCTTTGCGATATTATGCCTGCGAAACTTCATCTGACAGTGCCTCAATATTTTCGAAAGTCTGTTTCCATACCATCTGTATTGAAGTTATACTATGCCGATTTAGATGCAAAAGACTGGGTAGAACAACAGGGATATAAAGTCACGACCCCTATAAAGACTCTTCTGGATCTGGCGGAAACTAGACAACTTTCAGATGATTTGTTAAAACAAGCTGTTGCTGAAGCTCGGAAAAAAGGGACTCTTACAAAAAATCTGATAGAATCCTTACCCAACACCAAAGCCGGGGACTTTTTAAGAAAGTTGTACGATGAAAAATAGTAGTTTTCAGAGTTCACAAGATTTTCGGGACATTCCCGCACGTTTTTTGCTGTTCTTTCCAGATGTCGTCCAATGCCGTATTCATCATTTTCATGACGTGAAAATGATCAAATACAACCTCGACGAGCGGAAGCTTCTGTTTTACAGTAAGGTTGACCCCTATTTAAGATAAATTTTCCAATTCTGGAATATTTTCCCACCAGATCTTTTCAGCATAAATTTCGAAGGCCGAGAAATCGTTCTGAAAAGGCTCTGATCCCCTCCACCCGATTTCACAAAAAACAATCCCATCTTTAATTTTCAAATGCAGAAGGTCATTATCCGACATTTTGAGTTTAATTTTATGATTAAATGCCACACCATTTTCTATAACATGCGTAATACCTTCAACGTGTAACTTCCCTCTTAATATGTTATTTTTTGACAAGGCAATATTATCGATATCGGCAGGATCAGTCTCTGCACTTTTCAAGAAAAAAACAACGTCATTTCCATGATGATTAATAGAAATAACTTCTCCATCATGAAAAAAATAAGTGTATTTAGATATATCCATTTGCATATTCTCCAGCCTAATTATTTTTGAGCAATTATTTAAGTAAGGAGTCAAGTCCCCTGAATAATTGTCCCCCATTGGCGGAATATCATCAAAACTTCAGGTAAATTTGTTGGACCGCAAGCCGCTTCAAAATGTTCCTCTTTTACTGAGCAAAATATCCAATCAAGTTCGGAGCGTTCGATATAAATTTTATCGAAGTGTTTATTTTGAAGTTCAGTATTTGCTAAATTTATTTTAACAGACCATCCGGGGTTATCGATTGTCCCTATATGAATTCCACTGCCGTGCTCCCAATCTCCATTACAGTGAATTAGATACCATTGTTGCAACCATGAAAAATCATCTAGCTCCATAATTTGACTCATGCATTTATGGTTTAATACCAAACGGAAAAT
>CAZIML010000286.1:0-1575 GCA_964540255.1 uncultured bacterium | reverse complement strand
CTCAAAAAGATTTGGATCGATGCGTTGAAGAAATGGGCCCCATTCGCTTCATTCCTTGGGAGGAAACTCTTCGATACAAGTACCAAATGATCATCGATGGGGTCACCTGCCCCTTTCCAGCAGCGCAATGGAAGCTTTTATCTGGATCGGTCTGCTTTAAGCAAGAATCGGACGACATTCAGTATTTTTATCGGGAGCTTCGTCCGTGGGAGCACTACATTCCAGTGAAAAACGACCTTTCCGATCTTATGAAGAAGCTGCAGTGGGCCAAAGATCATGATCAGGAGGCTCTTCAGATTGGAGCCAACGGCCGGCAGTTTGTCCTCACCCACCTCATGCCAGAACAGATCCTCCTCTATTGCTACAAGGTTTTATGCAAGTACGCATCCTTGCAAAAGTTTGAACCGGGAGAGCGAAGCCAAAACGCAAAATGCAAAAGTAAGTCGGGGCTTCGCCCCAGCACCCCAAGTTGCTGCCTTAACAGATGATTTTGGTGATCTAATTGTGTTTGTAGATTAAACAGACTTTATGTTATTCTTCCCGCTCTTAAAAACCACCTTGAGGGAGAATTTAATGGCAGCGATTGCAAACGAAGTAGCGGCACCAGTAAGACAGGCATTATTGACTCATTTAACTAATGTTATCTATGACCGGATGGACTATTCTATAACACTTGGAACAGTCGAAGAACTTGCAGCTGTGACCAAAATTTTGGCTGACGAGACACTCTCTAAAAGTACGCGCTACTTTTCTGAATTTCCTAAGTTAGGAAAAAATCAATATGTGGTCGGCTGTATTGATCGCTTTATCCATGTACGTGTGATGGCTGTTTATACACTCGATCAAATGCGCGCAATCCAAAATAGCGTTGACAAGGGTTACGCCAATAATGTCAAGTGGAGAGTGTTAGAAATCAATCCGTCGCTAGAAAAAGAACTAAGGGAAGAAATTAAGGCTAATCCATTAGAACCTCAAGTTCGTATGGAGCGTTTGTCCGATCATGTTGTCGTCATTAGTGACGAACTGGCTCCTGCAGGATCCGCTAAACATGTGTCCATTGAGGAGGCTGTACAACTACTCGCAGGCTTACTGAAGTATGAAGTACCGGATAAGAAAGCAGAGTAGTTGCTTTGTTTTGTTACAGACCTTAATGGGGAGGGGGGCGTCACTCTTCCCTATTCCTAGAAGACATGTTTTGCCTCTTGAAGAATTTTCTTTTTGAGAGCTGGGTGAAGCGCGCTTTTAGTGACCAAATCGACCTCGCATTCAAAAAGAGTTTCTAAATAGTTTTTCAGGTCAATAAAACCAAAAAAACCTCTCTTTGAATCAAATTTCACTAAAATATCAATGTCGCTTTTTCTTGAAGCTTGATCCCGTGCAACTGATCCGAAAAGGGCAATGGCTTGAACCCCCAGTTTGATAAGGTTCTTTTTATGCTTAGTCAGTATAGCCTGAGCTTCTTTGAACAACATGAGTTTATACACATCGTGATTCAAAAATTGGTTTCGCCCGACGTCGGCTTTGCCTCATATTTTTCGTCCTCACTTCGGTCCGTGCCTTTGGCACTGTCCCTCG
>CAZIML010000285.1:0-1588 GCA_964540255.1 uncultured bacterium | reverse complement strand
CCTCCTATGTTCCCCAAAAATATTCTGGCTCTAACCGGATCCCAATTCTCATGATCGGCGCCCTCATGGGGCGAACTGATGAAGATATCATTGTCCCCACCATGGGAGGCGACCTAATTGGACAACGCCCCATCGATCTGCACATCAATGCCCTTCAAAAACTTGGAGCCCGCATTGAATATCGAGAGATGAAAAAAGAAGGGGCCTATTTTGCCCAAGCTCACAATGGTCTGAAAGGAGCCATCATCACCCTCAATTACCCCTCGGTCGGCGCCACCGAAAATACAATTCTCGCCGCCGTCCGCGCTAAAGGGACCACTGTGATCAAAAATGCAGCGATCGAGCCAGAGATCATCGATCTCATTCTCTTCCTCCAAAAACTTGGAGCGAACATTATGGTCGACGTCGATCGGACGATTTACATCCAACAAGCGACCCGTTTTCAAGAAGTCGACCACACCGTTCTCACCGACCGGAATGAGGTCGCCTCTTACGCCGTTGCAGCGATCAGCACCAAGGGAAGAGTCTTCATAGAAGGAGCCGAACACCACAATATGATCGCATTTCTCAACAAGCTGAGAGAAATGGGCGCTGGTTTCAATGTTCGTCCTAATGGAATCGAATTCTTCTACGAAGATGAATTGAAAGCAGGGGTTCACCTCGAAACCGACGTCCACCCAGGCTTCATGACCGACTGGCAGCAACCCTTTGTTGTATTGATGACCCAAGCCCACGGCACCTCAGTCATCCATGAAACAGTTTATGAGAACCGATTCGGTTACACTCGGACTCTCAAAGAGATGGGGGCCGACATTGAGCTTTTCACCAAATGCCTAGGGGGAAAACAGTGCCGCTTTGCCTCGAGCGACCATCATCATAGCATTGTTGTTAAAGGACCCACCCCTTTGAAGGCAAAAGAGATCACAATCCCCGATCTGAGAGCTGGATTTGCCTACGTCATGGCAGCGCTCCTCGCCCCCGATGTAAGCACCATTTCGAGTGTCGACTTTCTCGATCGAGGGTATGAAGACCTCGTCAATAAACTCACCTCGCTCGGCGCCGATATCACCCGGATCCCCTCGACGAAGAAAAACAGCGACAAAGTGAAAGCTCTCCTCGCTGAAGTTCGAGCTTGAATTTGGCAGGCCAACCCATTAGACTGGTTGGCCTATGTCCCTCCCTTTATGGCGTCAAATTCAGAAGAATAACTTTACCAAGCTCGCACCTCTGATTGAGTTCCTTGAGCTATCCGATTCCCTTCAAAAAAAACTCCTTCAAGCCCCCCGATTCCCCCTCAATCTTCCCCAACGACTCGCCGCAAAAATCAAAAAAAACACCCTCGACGACCCCATTTTACGCCAATTTGTCCCCCTCGAAGATGAAAACATCGTCACACCCGGCTTTCTCACCGACCCCGTCGCAGACATAACCTTCCAAAAAACAAATAAAATTCTCCATAAGTACGAAGGACGAGCCCTTCTCCTTTCGACAGGCGCTTGCGCAATGAACTGCCGCTTTTGTTTTCGCCAAAACTTCCCCTATGAAACCGAAGTGAAAAATTACGACGAAGAGCTCCTGTATCTTGAAA
>CAZIML010000284.1:0-1589 GCA_964540255.1 uncultured bacterium | reverse complement strand
TGGTTTCAGGGGGCGGGAAGAGATCGTAGGTATTGAGCGAAAAGGGGAAGAAGTGGGTAGGAGTTTTCGCTTTGCGGGCCATGAGGGAGAACATTTCGATGCTCCCGGGATCGAAGGGGGCCACTTCGACAACGCCTTGTGCATTGCGCCGATCCCTCCCGCCGCTTGGGGCGACGTAGATGATTTTCCCCCCTTCATGAAGAAGGCGGCTCATCAGCTCCATCGTATTTTTATTGTGGAGTTGTTTTTGTCCCTTAAGCTCAGGGGGGTGGTCGATGTACCGTTTAGAGTAGATGCAGAGGAGATCGCACCCCATGCTAAAGGGGATGGCGAGCGGATCGGTGACCACTCTTTCCCCTGCGACGTAGATGATTTTTTCGCCGATCTGGGGGTGGGTTTTTTCCAGAAGGACGCTGATCGCTTGAGGATCGGCCTCTGTCTGGTGATTGGCGAGCAAAACCACATTTTCTTTCTTCTTCAGGATTGTGTCGATTTGATCGAGGATTTCAAGGCCATGCACAGAAGAGCGGGGTATGTCGACGAGAGGGCGGATGAAATCGAGGCTGAATTTGTAATAGTCAAAGGGAGCTCTCACTTTTTTGTGATAGGGCTCGAAAGTAAACGGTTCTTTGAGCTGTTTTTGGATCAGCTCAACGAGCGTCTGCATAATCGCCCCATCCCCCCCAGTCGCTTGCCGGTAGCAGGCAGCAAAGTCATCCAAGATCTCTAAAAACTTCTCTGGCAATCCTTTAAGCTTCGATTTTTTGTCCATTGATCGTCGAGTAGAAGTGGTATTCATTCAAATGGAGATGATCGCTGATGGCAAACTCGATTTGAGCGTTGGATTTTCCAGCGAGATTCACAAAGTACTCTTTATCGATAGGGTCGAGATACTTATTGAGCTCTGGGTGGACGATCAGTTTGAGGCCGAATTGATTTTGGCAGAGGATGATTTTTTTCAAGGCTCTTTCAATCTCAACGGAGACGCTCTCATGCGATTTAACCAAACCGCTTCCGAGACAGTATGGGCAGCTTGTGTAGATCGTTTGAGCGAGCGATTCGCGGCTTCTTTGGCGAGTCATTTCAACAAGGCCAAATTCGCTCATCCCGAGGATGGTGCACTTGGCCGAATCATCCTTCATGCACTCTTTGAGTTTTTCAAGAACCCGTCTTTGGTTTTTGCGCGAGCGCATGTCGATGAAGTCGCAAATGATCAACCCTCCGACGTTCCGGATCCGGAGCTGCCTTGCGATCTCCTCGGCTGCTTCCAGATTGATCCGAACGAGGGTCTCTTCAACGTCGGCTCCCGAAGTATTCGCAGAGCTTCTTCCCGAGTTGACGTCGATCGTGTGCATCGCCTCTGTCCGATCAAAGTAGAGATAGCCCCCAGAGCCGAGCCAGATTTTTCGCTTGACCGCTCGATCGATCTCTTTTTCGACATTGAACCTTTCGAACATAGGAACCTTGTCTCGATAGAATTCGATCTTGAGTGGATGCTCATCCATGTATTTATGATAAAGCTGCTTGCATCTTTGATAGGTTGCGTGATCATCGATCAATAAACGATCGATTTTTTTATCGACGCAAGT
>CAZIML010000283.1:0-1589 GCA_964540255.1 uncultured bacterium | reverse complement strand
GCAGATCCCGGAACATCGCCTGCTCATTGCGAATCAGCCACGGCCGGATCGTGTCGGTAACAAACTCGATGGCCTGGTGCTCGATGTTGGAGAACGTGGCATTCTCCAGCAGCCCGATCTTGTGCGGAGGCATGCGGAAGAGCCGGGCAACCTCCTGCGCCTGGAATCGGCGCGTCTCCAAAAACTGCGCCTCCTCGGGCGGAATGCCGATCTGCTCGACCTTCATCCCCTCCTCGATGATGCGCACCTTGTGCGCGTTCTCCAGCGTCTCCGAATTCCACGCGCCTTTCAGCCGCTCGTACGCCTTGTCGGTCAACTCGCCCGGATGACTCAGCAGAAAGCCGGGCCGGGCGCCTTGGGCGAAAAACCTGGCGCCGAACTCCTCCGTCGCCATGCCCAGCGACACCGCCAGCATGGCCACGCGCAGCGGGCTCATGCCCGTCAGCCCATCCATCACCATCGCCCGCCGGTGATGCACCTGCCAGGCCGCCAGCGGCACCTCCTGCCCATTCTGTTGCAGGTAGTAGTAGCGCAACTCGCCGCCCTTGCGCTCCACCGACATGCGGTCAGGCCGCAGCGGCCACAGCTCACGCACCCGCCCGGCGCCGTCCAGGATGATCTGCGCGTACGCATTGCCCCAGCCGGCACAGTGCGACGTCATCAGCTCCTCGAACTCAAAGGCCGTCATCTCTGGATTGGGCTGCCGGCGCAGTACCCGGTAGAGCGGATGATTGGCAGCCCGCTCGCGACCGCCGTTGCGCGTCTCGCGGTAGGTAATCAGCGGCAGCCCGGCCACCGTCTCACCCAGCACCCGAATGCAGGAGAAGACACTCGGCAGCGCCATGGACTCGCCGATCGACGGCGCCGGCATCCCGGCAATCGCCGCCTGCCCGCCGAAGACCCCGCTCCAATCCATATCCTGCGACGGGTGGAAGCGCTTCGCCATCGGCGCCAGCAGCGCACGCAGCACACTCATTGAGTTCGCCTCTCCAGCATCGCCGCCCACTGCACCACCGCCGCCACCACAATCAGCGCCGCGCCGGCATAGCCCAGCGCCGCGGGCAGCCCGAACGCCAGGTACACGGCCGCGCCAATCAGCACCAGGCCGACCAGCGCCAAAATGTCCGTCAGATAGTTTGCCCGGAAAAACGCTGTCATGCCGTCAGGGTAGCATGACCGAGGGAACTGCTAGTTCACTGCGTCACTGTTCTCTGTCGGCGGGTCATTCTCCATGGCCGCCAGCGCGTTGCGAATCTGCGCTGGGTCGTCATACTCAAATGGGTCCGGCGTTTTCTTAACCTCTGGGGTTATAGGTTCCGGCTTCGGCACGTACTCAATCACCCACCGGCCCCGACCACGCCGGCCGCCGCCTCTACGCCACTTCGCCATCGTTCGCCGTCCTCTCCTCGCTGGCCACGCGCCACAACCCGCCGTCGTCGACCAGCGGCACGACCCGGCTCAACCGCTCCAGCATGGCCCTGGCCCCGCGTGGCGTAATCTCCAGCGCGTCCGCCACCTCGCGCACCGTCATCGAACGCCCCTGCGCCAGCAGCCAGGTCGCCCGCCCAATTCGTTCCGTCGGTAGCATA
>CAZIML010000282.1:0-1590 GCA_964540255.1 uncultured bacterium | reverse complement strand
TCCAAGTTGTCGCAGCCGATCAACATGACGATTATGCTGCCAGTGTGAGAGAATTCTGTCCTAATGCAAAATTAGTTTGGGACCGTTTTCACATTATGCAGAACTTCGAAATAGCTCTCAATGATCAGCGTCTTGAGTTGCATGGTGAGCTTAGCAAAGGTTCAGAGCTTTATAGGCAAACGAGGGGGAAATTTAAGTATTTATTCCTTAAGGCTGCGGACCGCAGGACTGACAAGGAGAAGCAACATATTAACGACGTCGTTAAGGACAATGAATCCTTTTTTAAGTTAGAACTCATTAAAGAGAAAATGCTTACTTTCTTTAGTCAGCCAAACGAAGTCGAAGCAAAAAAAGTCTTTGAAGAAGTCGGCGACTGGATCTGGCAGGCTGACTTCAAACATCTACAAAAGTGGTTTACAAATCTAAATGGAGGATGGGCTACCCTAAAGAATTACTTTTCCTATCGTGTAACTTCCGCACTCTCCGAGGGGCATAACAATGTCATCAAAATGCTAAAAAGAAGGGCCTTCGGATATCGAAATATGCTCTATTTTAGGCTAAAAATAATGCAGGTCTGTGGCTATTTAAACTCAAGATACATCAAGCCCAATTATCAATAGGTTACACTTTTTTGATGGAGACCCAAAGGCCTGGATTCTCCATCAAAAAAGTGAATGAGTGTCTAGATTTTCGTCGAGTTTAAGCTAACGCCCATCCTGGTTTTTGAATCTCCGAAATCCTCGCATCCGGCTCGGCCCCTTCGGGTAAATTTCGTAGATTTTTCGGTTTCAGAAAGAGAAATGAAAAACCCCTTTGTCTTTATTTCTTCCCTCAAATGAGGTTCAATAAATTCGTAGCACCATACCACTAACAAAAGGGGTCAAGGATGATCTTACCACGTTTTTTGAGAAGTGCATTTGAAGGATATGAAATTGTTGATTTTAAGGAATTTTTGACGGATGGCAAAATAGAGGTACATTTAGGTCGAAAACAAAAAAAGCAGTGGCTCTGTCATCGTTGTGGTACAAAGTTGGGGGTTCAGCGAGGAAAACACAAAATGTGTTTAGAAGGCATGCCAATAATGGGTTTTAAACTCTTTGTTTACCTATGGCGACACAAGGGTCATTGCGAAAACTGCAATAAAGCTCGTTCTGAGCAAATTGAGTTTGTATCTGACGAAAGGCCCAATTTGATGAAAGACTATGCTTGGTGGATTGGGCGTCTTTGTGAAATTGCGGCCGTTTCAAGAGTTGCGGAGGTTACGGAACAAGATGAGATGACGACTTGGCGATTAGACCTGCATCGAATGAAACAAATGGCGGCTCATTACAAAATACCAAAGGTGCAAAGAATTTCGGTGGATGAGGTCTACGCCCGAAAAAAGGCTAAGAACGAATTGGAATCCAGGAATGAGAGATTTTTTACAGTGATTAGTGATTTAGATACTGGACGAGTGATTTGGGTTTCACCTTCCCGTGATAAGAACTCACTGGATCAGTTTTTTATTCTCCTTGGCGAGGAAGCTTGTAAGGAGATCCAAGTTGTCGCAGCCGATCAACATGACGATTATGCTGCCAGTGTGAGAGAATT
>CAZIML010000281.1:0-1595 GCA_964540255.1 uncultured bacterium | reverse complement strand
CACTTCCAACGGAAAAAGAAGCGCCTGGCTTCCCCCTCGTTCGAACTGGAGCGATTCATAAAGGAGGCGAGCGTGAGCCGCCCGCAAATCGACCATGATGAGCTCTTCTTTTTGGACGAGGAGATAGCTCCCGATCACTGCGAGAGGGCGGTCTTGGACCACAAAATCAAAAGAGGGAGCCTCCAGAGGAAGCGCCGCAGGAACAAATTCCTCATTGAGAGAAAAAGAGGGGGGCTCTGAGAATGAAAGGGGCGTCTCAAAGGCCATAGCAGGTGCAAACACTTGGGAGACCGACTCTTGGACAAGGCGGAAAATAAAACTCTCGTCCCGGAACCTCACCTCTCTTTTCTGCGGATGGACATTCACATCAACTGCATCAGGGGAGATTTCCAAAAAGAGGACGAATCGAGGATATGCGTGCTCGCCAATCCGAGTCCCAAACGCCTCTTTGACTGCTTTTGCAATGAGGGGAGAGAAAATCGGGCGCCGATTGATGAAGAGATATTGCCCCGTCCGGGTCGACATCGCTTTCGACGGAGATGCGACAAAGCCTGAAACCAATTCCCCCTTCACCTCGTGTTCATGGGGACCTAAAATGGCCTCCACTCTCTCTTTCCATCCGGTCGCACCAAACTCTTCTCCATTCAACACAAAAGCCACTTGAGGGTGAGCTAAAGCGATCGTTTCAACCACTCGAGTCACCTGCGCGCTATTAGCGCTCGCCGATTTTTGAAATTTTTTCCTCGCAGGGACATTGTAGAACAAAGAGCGCACCTCAATCGTCGTTCCCCGATTTCTCGCGCAAGGCTCCACTTTAACAACCCTTCCCCCTTCTGCAACCACTCTAGTTCCCACTCCATCAGAAGTTCTCATTTCGAAGTGAGAAACAGACGAGATTGCAGCCAACGCCTCTCCACGAAAACCCATGGTCGCCAAAGACTCGAGATCTTCAACACTTCGGATCTTCGATGTAGCGTGCCGCTCGAGAGAAAGAAGAGCCTCTTCGGGGCTCATTCCGCATCCATCGTCTTCAATTCGGATTAACTGTTGGCCTCCTCCAGCGACATCAATCGAGATCGAACTGGCTCCTGCATCCAAACTATTTTCGACCAATTCTTTGACGATGGAGGCGGGATTTTCGACCACTTCGCCAGCGGCGATTTGGTTGATCACATGTTCAGGGAGTCGGAGAATTTTCTGTTTCACAGCTCAACTATATATGATCCCTCCTTTTCCACATATCGAGATCCTGGTATACTTTTGCTCCATTTTTATGAGGTGAATCATGGGAGTTATTTCAACAGGTTTCGTTACCGGCATACAAAGGTTTCTTTGCGCTACAGGAGCTGCAGCTTGGGCCTCTGGCATCGCAATCTATTACTCGAGCGACCTTTCCTCTAAAGTTTACGAGGCAGCTCAGAGAGTATTCCATCGGCAACCTGGGAAAGAAATTGAAGGACCTCCAAACCCAAAACCCGTTCGCTTAGAATCTCCCGGAAATCGATGGTTAGTTAAGGGAAATGGGCAAGCCGATCGAGTAGTGACTCTCCCTTCGTCTTACGTTTGCGATGGCCCTCCTCTCGTGAAGGCGATGG
>CAZIML010000280.1:0-1598 GCA_964540255.1 uncultured bacterium | reverse complement strand
CTCTTGCAATCTCGAGTCTTTGCCTTTGTCCGCCGCTCATGTTGGCTCCCCCCTCCTCTAGAAGGGCGTCATATCCCTCTTTGCGAGTGAGGATCTCTTCATGGATCGATGCGTCGGAGGCTGCTTCGACAAGGAGTTCATCAGGCACTTTTGGATTCCAAAGAGTGAGGTTTTCGCGGATCGAGCCGCGAAAGAGGAAAATATCTTGATCGACTGTTGCGATCGAGTGGCAAAAGAGGTTCGGAGAGATCTGTTGGACCGGTTTCCCATCATAGAGGATTTGGCCGGAGGTGGGGAGATAGAGGGCAGTGGCTAATTTGGCGGCGGTCGATTTGCCGCATCCCGATGGGCCGACAAGAGCAATCCGGCGGCCCGGTTTGAGGACAAAACTCAAATCGTCGATCACATAGGGAGATTGGGGGGAATATTGGAATCGGACGTTTTTAAATTCGATCGTCCCATTCATCCTCTCTTCTGCTTCAGGATGTTCCTCAGTCCGGTTTTCATACATCGGATCGAGCGGATTTTTCATCACATCATCGAGTCGGTCGAGATCGATTTGCACATTTTGAATCATTTGACTCAAACCGACAAAACGGGTGACCGGTTGTAAAAAATTCATGAGGAGCGTCTGCAATCCCATCAGAGCGCCGATCGTGAGGGTTCCTTCGATGATTCTCCAGCTTCCAATCGATAAGAGGGCGCTCAAGGTGAGGAATTGAAAGAGGACAGGAACTGTTAAAAGAAGGGTGTTTTTTTGTCCGATATCCTGGTTTGCATTGATGTTTTTGGCAAAGTAACCTGCCCAAGTTGAAAAGAAATTCGATTCGGTGGCTTTTGATTTGATCGACTCGATATGTTGAAGGCCGCTGATCGATTCGGAGGCAGTTTTTCCAAGGTCTTGCTGGAGGCGGGCATAGATGCTTTTTCTCGACTGAAAGATGAAAATCATGGCGAAGAGGTTGCATAATCCACCTGCAACTCCAATCGAGGCGATCGCTGGGTCGAAAAGGAACATCACCAGTCCATAAATGACAACCATCAGTGCATTGAGGGTTGAGGAGATCAGCGTCCCTGTCAAACTGTCGGCGATCCGGTCATTCAAAACCATCCGATACCCAATTTCTCCTGCGTATCGTTGTGAATAAAATGAGACGGGGAGCCTCAAGAGGTGCCAGAGAAATTGGCTCGAAAATCGGAGCGAAAGTTTGGTGTGGAGTCGATTCAGCAAATGGGCTTGAAGCCAGACAATGGCTCCAGCAAAAAGAGCGGTAAAAAAAACGGTGGGTAAGAAAAGGTCTGGGACTGAAATGAGAGAGCGGGCATAGAAGGTTTGCAAAAAGTAGATGAGAAAGGCGGGGAGAGCAAGGCCCGGAATCAAAAGAGCGATTCCCGATAGGGCGGTTAACATTAAAGCGCCTGGAACATGAGCGAGCCGTTTTTGAATTTTGCCCCAAAGAGGAGGAGGTTTCCCTCCGGGAGTAAACTGATCGGTAGCCTTAAAAGCGAGACACACTCCTGAATAACTTTTAGTCAGTCCGTTCATCGATATGACCCGGTGGCCCGAGGCAGGGTCGTTGAGGTAAACTTGATCTTTT
>CAZIML010000279.1:740-1608 GCA_964540255.1 uncultured bacterium | reverse complement strand
CAAGCAATCACCACAAGCTGTTTTTGATTCACCAAATAAAACATCCCAAATGGAAACCGATGTATCAACGCACGGTGTACATCCCCTAAAACCTTGGGATATAACTCTGGCTGTTTCACGACTACATCCAGTGCCGCTTTGACTGAAGCTAAAAATTGGTCACCTAGCCCAAGGATGCAAGATTCATAATACGCAAACGCTTCGGCCAAATCTTCTCTTGCCTCAGGCCTAATCAAAAGCTCAAGGCTCATTTTGGGGATTTGATGCTTGCAACCACCTCATCCCAGCTTTGCCCAGCCTTAGGGTCTGCCGCATAAGCCGCCAGCCGCTGCTCAAGCAACTGTGCTTGCTCGTCTGTAATAGGCAACTGCTGCGCTTCGTGATAAATGCTATCCCAAAGCGTCTCAGTCATCTCGATTTTTTGGTTGAGTGTCAGGGCCATAAATGTCCTTTTGTTAATTTAAAAAACTTGTTTAATTGATGACGCCACCATGATTTTTAAACACTTGCATAGGTTTTATCAGCCCAGAGTAAATTCCAAGAAAGTCATCATATTCATAACTATCAACCCAAGAGTAGATTTCATCATTTTCACACCCTCGGACTTTCTTTAACTCAAGCTTTCCAATTTTATTAAACCATAATTGAACTGAGTGCTTCTGTACAAATTTCCAATCTGCATACCCATTTTCCAAAGCTTTTACGACAGAGGTATTCACAACCACAGTTGCAGTATTAGCATTAATTACTCTAAATTCTCTGTCTACTTCTTGGAAGTTGTTTTTCAATTCGTTTTGGTAGAGATCTTCGGAAAATTGTTGGCTTGGACTTCGCCCGTTTTACTAGACGATTTTCAGGTTCCAATTTG
>CAZIML010000279.1:0-730 GCA_964540255.1 uncultured bacterium | reverse complement strand
TATAGCTTTTATTATTGCTAACTAAATCCTTCCAAAGCTGATTAAAAATTGTTGAGCTATCCTCAAAACTCGGATGTCTTAAAATTTCTTCATCATGTATAAAACCAAAATCATAGAGTACCCCTGATGCCCTTTTGCCATGCCTGTTTATTCGACCAGCTGTTTGCAAGAAACTCGAAACAGAACATCTTTCTCGGTAACCAACTGCAAAATCAATATCAACACCCGCTTCCACACAACTGGTTGCTACAAGAAACCAAGGTCTACTATCCCATTCTGACTGATCCTGTCTTCTGATTATTTCAGCAAGAATATTGTCTCTATCAAATGGAGCCAAACCTGTTGATAAATGTAGTACCGTTCTTTCTTCGATAAGTGTTTTGTCCTCTTGTTCGTATTTAACCGCCAAGCTATGTGCAAGAAATGCTGCACTTTGGACAGTATTGACTATCAACAATATGGAGGGTTTTTCCTCTGGCAATTGAGGCACTGAATCAATAACTTTTTGGATTAAATCCGTTTTATTAATCGCTTGCTCAATTCTCTCGAATAAAACACGTGCTTTCTCAATTTCACCCACACGCATGTGTATGCCTGAAGACAGAATATCTGGGATTTTTTTCTTCAGGTCACCCACAAAAAAATCATCATTCCAATACTCAACCATAGACCCAGACGAAAACACAATCTGACAACCCCACTGCTCTGAAAAAAGCTTCAATAAATACCA
>CAZIML010000278.1:0-1611 GCA_964540255.1 uncultured bacterium | reverse complement strand
GGAACTCGATTGCCGAATCGAAATCAACGGTGGAGTCAGGAAAAACAACGACAGCCGTTTCGCTCGGCGACAAAGGATGGAAGATTCTCTGCACTGAAAACGGTCGCGAGCTTGCCCATATTCCCGCCATCTCACTGGCCGGGATCGATCCCGCCTCAACCGTAACCAATGCAGTCAGCTCTGATGATGGCCTTGTGTTTGCGGCCAACGGCCAAGCCGGAGTCTATGTCTATGAGACGAAAGAAAGCAGCGCCGTGAGTGGAACCCACTGCAAAAACCTCAAAGTTTCACTTCTGGGATCTATTAATTTTGGAAATTCGATTTCTGCCAACCATGTTCTCTACAAGAAGGGTTTCCTATTTGTACCCGCAGGACTTGGCGGCGTGAAGGTTGTTCAAATATCTCGCAAAAAGGTCCAGGATGACTTCGACGACTTTGACGACTCGGATGGAAAAGAAGACAAAGACGAAAGTGACGACTAAAGTTCGTTTGAGTACGTACACGAATCGCACACTCCTGTTTTAAAACTGAGATTTGACTGGATTTACAATCTTTGTCAGGCGAGTGCATGCGCACTGCACTTCAATCAAAAATAATTCCAGCTTTCCTATCAACAATCCCGGCACTTTTCATTGCTGATCTTCATACCTATGGCGCACCCTCCGATCCGCAAGGCGAAACTACGATTCAAGTAAATGGGCTTTCGTATGCTCAGCTTCCCAATGACTACGTGACTGGTCGAAACGCATTCAACATGACGGAGATCTATGAGGATCCGAGCGGATCTGGGTGGATCCTCGTCAAGATGGAAAAATCTGGCGAGCCCATGCCTCGGTGGTTCTTTGGTACTCGATTTAAAATCTTTGAGCTCTCAACGAACCCCAAAGATCCAGTGACGATTGACGACACCACCCCGACGGCGGACCCCCAATCGATCATTTATAATGACGGACTCATCTATCCCGGGAAGGTCCCATCTCGCATTGATCTAAATTACGATTCATGGAAGGCAACAATCAGCTCTCCGCTTCCACCAAACAAAACAAACAAAAGAAATCGAAGGATCATGACTCGAGTGTCCTATGAAGAAATGTTGAGTGTTTCGAACCGATTTCGATCCGGAGAGCTGAAGGCCTATGGACTTCCGGAACTTTTTGTTCCTCTCTTTGTTCTGCAATTGCCTGATACTCGAATCATTTATATCGAAGCACCAGATGGACGCGAGCCCTCTGCCTCCACAATGAAGGCCTATCTTCTTGCTGCTGATCTTTCGATTCCTGTTGCCATGAGATCGGAACTTAAGGTTGTGAGCTTCAATCCATACAAGAAATCCGGAATTGAAATTTCAATGGAAGGCGTTTCGCTTGGAGAATTTCAAATCACAATACCTTGGCCAGGCCAATTTCAAAGCTTCATCACTTCGAATGGTCTCATGGATTCCACAGCACAAGCCATCGCCGCTGGCAAAACGCTAGGCGTTATCCACCTTCGATCGATGGATGCGAAATCTGTCGCAGCACTCGAGAATTTTTTACGATCTGAAAAGACCAGATCCATCCCTCAAAACTGGCAGCGAGCGGTCACCCCCACCACTGCGTTTTTTCAAACCCC
>CAZIML010000277.1:452-1615 GCA_964540255.1 uncultured bacterium | reverse complement strand
ACGCCCTAGGTAGGATACGTGATAAATTCGCAGGCTGTAGGCCTGCTCGAAAAATCAAACCATCTAAAATCTCTTCTTTAGGAGGAGGGCGTTGACAACGACCGAAACAGAGCTCATCGCCATCGCCGCCGCAGCAAACACCGGATTCAAAAAGCCCAAAGCAGCAATCGGTATCCCCAAAATATTGTAGATAAAAGCAAAGAAAAGATTCTGACGTATCTTACGTAACGTCGCCTTTGAAAGCTTTATCGCCTTTACAATCCCCCATAAATCATCCCTGATCAACGTCACATCCGCCGCCTCAATCGCAATGTCACTTCCGACACCAATCGCAAACCCAACACTCGCTGCCGCCAAGGCAGGAGCATCGTTGATCCCATCGCCGACCATCCCGACTTTAAAACCCTTTTTGAGCAGTTCCACAACCTTTTCTGCCTTTTGTGCGGGCAGAACATTTGACTCAAAACTTTCAATATCAATATGTTGTGAAATTGCCCGCGCAGTCTCGGCGTTATCCCCGGTAAGCATTACAGTGTGAATCCCCATGGAATGAATGGCCTTGATAACCTCCACGCTACTCGATCTCAACGGATCTGCAACGGCAATGATCCCCAGCAACTGGCCGTCACTCCAAACGGCACAAAGCGTTTTCTCTTGTCCTTGAAGGTCTCTCGTCTCTTTTTTGTCAAAAGAGACACCCATTTCCTCTGCGAAAGAGAGCGATCCGGCGAAAATCTTTTTTCCATTGAGCTCGGCGGAGACTCCCTTACCTGGAGTCGATACGAAATTTTTTATCGACACCCCCGTAGTGACTCCATACTCTTCAGCATACTCCACAATTGCTTTTGCCAGGGGGTGCTGCGAATTTTGTTCGAGGGAAAGCGCTGTTTTCAACAGCTCTGCAACTTCAATTCCAAGAGCAGGAAGAACCTCGACGACTTTCGGCTTTCCTTCCGTTAATGTTCCTGTTTTGTCAAAAACAATTGTATTCAGCTTCTCAGCAGTTTCTAATGCCTGAGCCTCTCTAAAAAAAATGCCTTGGCTGGCGGCTCTTCCGCTGGCGACCATGATCACTGTCGGAGTCGCCAAACCGAGGGCACAGGGGCATGCGATGACGAGAACGCTAACAGCGTTGATGAGAGCCGTGCTCATCGATGCTCCCC
>CAZIML010000277.1:0-442 GCA_964540255.1 uncultured bacterium | reverse complement strand
ACCACCAAGCGAGAAATGTTAGGGCGCTGATAACAATAACAGCTGGGACAAAGTAGGACGAAACGGTATCTGCGAGTTTCTGGATGGAGGCTCTGGAGTTTTGAGCCTGGTCGACAAGGCGGATGATCCCGCTTAAAATGGTGTCTTGGCCAACCTGTGTGGCCCTAGCCTTTAAAGCTCCATCCTGATTTAAAGTTGCCCCAAAGAGTTTGTCGCCAACGCTTTTGCTGATGGGTCTGCTTTCTCCGGTAAGAGTTGCCTCGTCGACATAGGAAGCTCCCTCAATGACAACCCCATCGACAGGAATATTCTCTCCTGGCCTCACAAGAAAAATGTCGCCCACTTTAATTTCATCGATGCTTACTTCGACAAATTGTCCGTCGCGCTCCACCTTAGCATTTTTAGGCTGCAGCTGTATGAGTTTTTGAATCGCTTCAGAAGC
>CAZIML010000276.1:0-1677 GCA_964540255.1 uncultured bacterium | reverse complement strand
ATTTCTTAGATCCTCGTTTGTACCCAGATGCAAATTCGATCCGAGCTTTCGACTCATAATCTGCCGCATGCTCCCAAGGGGATGAGTCACCATGTATTTTTTACCGCAAAATCGAGTCATGGCTACCGTAGCTGCAAAACCGTGTAGCTCCATTGAGAGCCCTCGATGCTTTTCCTCGATATCTAACCCAAGTAACGGGTTTTTAAAAATACCAATATGTGTAACAATAGGCGACTCTATTGAGGTGATAAAAACAAAGCTCATAATGATATCCCGAGTTGCATCATCGCCTTGAAATGGCGTTGGTGTCTGAGAAATATAAACCATATACTTTTCACACTTTCTTTCTGAGTTGGATAAAATAGAGAGGGTTAATCGAGCAGTTTCAGGAATAGGAGTTAGAGGATTCTGCAACTCTTTAAAATACCCGTTGTGCCGCTTCTCATAAAACTTTTTTTGTTGCACTAACTTCATTACTTTGTGATAGCTCTGTTCATCCAGGCCTAATTTATTCGCGAACTCATTAGGAAACGGAAGATAGGTCTCGTGAGTTGTAGAGCGACAAAGAGCTAAGTAATCTTCAGCATGCGAAATCGCAGTTTTAGCATAGCACTCCCAATACTCCCGACTCGTCTCGGTCACTTTCTGAAAACTAAAATAAAGCCCTCCCCGCTCACATCGATATTCATGAAAATCGAACCCTTTGGAAGGAGCATCAATCCCCACTTTTGGACAAATAGACATAATTTTCCTGAATTAATCAGAGTTAATTCTATGTATTAGGAACATCCATTTCAACACGAATCCTATACAGCAACCGCTTATTCACGTTGCTTTCCCAAAATGAATTGCGGGGGAGATTTTTTCCTGGTAGGCGATCGATAGCTCCACCGATTGGCCCGCTTTATTCAGCGCTTCTCTCACCACCTGGAGGGCCACCTCCTCTGCGTTACACTCTCCTGAAAGGTGAGCCAGGTGGACATGCTTGAGTCCTTGATGGAAAATTTCAGCGAGTAATTTTCCGCAATCTTCGTTTGATAAATGTCCCTGCTTTCCCAAAATCCGCTGCTTCAACATTTGGGGTCTTGATGAGGCGTGAACCATTGAGGGCTGGTGATTGGCTTCGAGATAAAGATAATCGCATTTCGCTAACATTTTTTTCACAAGAGAAGTGACATGCCCAATGTCAGCGCAAATTCCCAATTTGATGGGACCGATCTGAATCGTGAAGCCAACAGGATCGAGCGTGTCATGAGGAACGCTGAATGGATGGACAACTAAATCCCCAAATTCAAACGGCTCCCCCGTTGTGAAAATCTTGAATCGAGGCCTTTCTCTGAGCGCTGCATAAATTCCTTTCGCTGTTTCCCCATTGGCAAGAATGGGGAGGTTGTAACGAGAGGCAAAAACAGGAATCCCTTTGATGTGATCTGAATGTTCATGCGTCACTAAAATCGCTTGAATCGTCCTTGGATCAACTCCAATCAAATGGAGCCGCTCCTCAATCTCTAACGCGCTGATTCCTGCATCGATCAAAACGCGCGTCGTTTGACTCCCAATATAGAGACAATTCCCTTTAGATCCAGAAGCAAGAGGACAAAAACCAAACATGCGTTAGGATTATAATTTAAAAAATAATTCTATGCAAAATCATTTCATTCATTTATGGAATGAATT
>CAZIML010000275.1:0-1702 GCA_964540255.1 uncultured bacterium | reverse complement strand
CGCATGTCGCTGACGAGGTTGTTGTAGCCGAACGAGGTGCCTCGATCAGTGAGACTGATGCGGGGATTGTCGCAGGCAAGAAGCTTTTCGACAACGTTCAACATGTCCCAGGGGGCGAGAAATTGCCCTTTTTTCACATTGACCGTTGCTTTCGTTCTCCCTGCGGCGACGATCAAATCGGTTTGCCTCGAGAGAAAGGCGGGGATTTGAACAACGTCGCAAATGGCGCCGGCAATGGCCGCTTCTTCAGGGGTGTGAATGTCGGAAGTGACCGGAAGATCGAGCTCATTTTGGATTTTTTCAAGGATCCGAAGCCCTTTTTCAAGGCCGGGGCCGCGGAACGATTGGATTGAGGTGCGATTGGCTTTGTCGTAGGAGGCTTTGAAGACGAATTGAAAGGGAAAATGGGAGAAAATTTCTTTGAGCTCTTCGGCAGCGCGCAAAGTGAACTCTTCCGTTTCAATGACGCAGGGGCCGCAAAAAACGGTGAGGGGTTGATCTTTCCCTACGAAAAAATTTCGAATCGGTACATCTCGCATAAGTGAGAGATGATAATCGGTTTGCCGAATTATCGGGTATAAAATTTCACGAGGTCTTCTTTTTGTTTTTTCAGCGATGGATAGTCAAAAAGAAGGCCATGGCCTGCCTCATAGTACTCAAACTGAAAGTTGTTTTTGTAGCTTAAAGGAAGATCGAGCTGCTCAAAACTATACTCAGCGGCTCCAAAAGGTGTTCGGCAATCGTAATAGCCGAGGCCGACATAGATTTTGAGGAGGGGATTGGCAATGAGAGTGTCTCGAATTCGCTGTAAGAAGTTGGGGAGGCCTTCCACTTCAGGAGTTGAAAGATTCCAACTCGAGAAGGCTGGATACGAAAAGGAGATATATTTCCGGTAGGGAAATTCAGTTTTGAGCTCTTTTTGTAAGTAGTGATTGAATGCGGCGATGATCCCCATTGAATTTTTGTAGCTGGGGTCTTGGGCGCCTTGAGGGTCGATCGTCACCACATCGCCGACAAATCGGGTGTCGAGGCCGCCGATCGCTTTTCGTTCAGGGCCGAAAAATTCAGCTGTATAGGTGGTTTCATTGAGCCTGCAATTGTATCTCTTCGCTACATCGATGGGGAGGCCAGTGAGAAGGGCATAATTTTTTTGGAACGCCTCTTTTTCTACGTAACTGAGGCGAGAGGGTTGGAGCATATAGGGGAGGTAATCTTCATAGACGAACCGCCGGGCATACTCGACCACATCGACAAGCGGTTTTTCAGGCCAGAGGCGCTTGTGATACCAAGCGGTGGCGGCAAAAGTGGGGATGATGAGGGCGTCGGGAAGGGGAGAGTCGCGCTCTGGAGAAAAGGTGGGCCAATTAAATGCGCATCCGTCGAGAATAATCCCGCTTGCAATGGTTCCTAAAAGTCTTGAAACAAGTCCGGTGCATCGGAGAGTTCCGTAACTGCTCCCTGCTAGGTAGATCGGAGAATTCCACCGCTTTGCTGTCGCAATGAAGGTTTGGATGAATTCAGCAAGGGTCCTCAGATCTCCGTCGACGCTGTAAAAGATCGAGGGGTCGACGTCAGGAGAGGATCTGCTAAATCCGCAATCGATCGGATCGACAAAGACAAGATCGGTGAGGGGAAGAAGAGTTTCAGGGTTGTCGATGATTTTGTAAGGGGGAAGAATCGTCCTCCCTTCATTCGCAGTGAG
>CAZIML010000274.1:0-1707 GCA_964540255.1 uncultured bacterium | reverse complement strand
AAAAGGATGGAGTGTCGATGAAACAACTGGATATCCAGCAAAATCAATTTTGAGCGAAACGATCGCTCTAGGCGCCAAGCGTTCCATTCCTAACGAAGAACGGATAGAATTCGCCCGCTTTTTGATTGAGGAAAAAAAGGCAAAAATCACTACAGAGTGCTTGGACGCCGCAAAGGAGAGCCTCCCCTTTTTGAGGCTATTGGCAAAAAATCGGGCCGACCTAAATACACAACTGAGCGATGAGGGCCACAATCTTTTGACTTATGCTGCACTCAAAAACAGGCCTGACATCGTCGAATTTTTACTCGAACAGGGAGTGCGCAAAGACTTTCGACTGCGAAACTACCTTGTTTTTGGACCCGGGGAGACAGCTTTGGAAATCGCGCAGCGCCTTGGGCATGCTAAAATTATCGATTTATTGAGCGTAGGAGAGCCGCTGCCTCACCCATTTCACAATTTCCCTTTAGATCTATTTTCACATAATATAGACCCTCTCCCTGAGGGTTTCACGCAGGTGCGAAATGGGGTAGCAAAGAGAGATCCGTGGGCTGTTTGTGGCCTCAAAAATGGAGCCGATCAGAAAGCCATTGACAAAGCATTCCGCCCCTTAAGCCTTCGCCTCCATCCCGATAAACACCGGGAAAACAAGCAATTTTTTAACCAAGTCTTCATGGGACTCAAAGACGTGCGCGAGCATCTTCTCGAATTTACATCGTGACCTATGACCGTGAATAAGCCGCGCCCCATCGACAACATGGGGATTGAGACCTCGCCCCGCTATGCGAGGGACAAGGCAGCCCTCGATCCAAACCTGATCGAAGAGTCAAAATTCATCCCCCTGAAAACCGAAGTTTCGGTTGTTATTAACCCGAGGGGTAAATAGGAGACAGTATGCGCCAGCGAGGCGACGCAAAATCGAAGAGGGCGAGCCCTCGTTCTGAACGAGGAGCACCATTCCCAAAGGGAAGGGCGACGAGGAAGATCGATTTTGCAAAGCCGCAGCCAGCAGAATGTCTCCTATTTACCCCTCGGGTTAATAAACCCTAAAAATCGACTAAACCTTGATTCTTAGACACCCTCTGAGTATAGTAGTCCCCCAAAACATTAATTTGAGGAACCTGATGAATCAGCCTTTAACAACTCCACAGTCCTCCTTTTGCCAGCTCCCTTACGAAACCTCTTCAGGGAGACTGTTCAGCACCATTGAAAGTCTAAAATATCATCGCTGGGCTAACCGAGATGCGCCTGATCTCTTCGCTCGCGTGCGGGCCATTGCGATCCATTATCTATTGATTCCCGCAGCTTTTGGAGCCGCATTCATCGCAGCAGCCATTTCGTTCCTCCCTTCGATCGTCATTCAGGCTAAAGGGCAAGATCCGCTCCCCTATTTATCTTTTGTTGGGAGCCATTTTGCCACATTGGGAATTTTATTTTTAACCTTTCCAATTCGAGTCTTGGGTTATTGGGCAGGAAAAGAAGAGTGGCTTTTCCCCATAAATTTTAAAGAGCAAAGACTTACGGATCGGCATCCTTTGACCTTACTGATTGAGCGGTTCAGCGGCTCGATCGATTATGTGAAGGCAAAATGGGAAGCTCATACGCCCCTTGATGATGAAGCGCTAAAAAAGATGAGTTTCAAAGATCAGCAAGTTTACAAAATTGGAAGAAAACCAAACGGCCTCGAACAACTGTGCCGGCAGATGGCTT
>CAZIML010000273.1:0-1738 GCA_964540255.1 uncultured bacterium | reverse complement strand
AGCTCCCATCTGGGTTGAGCTCAATTTGATCCCCTCCTACATACCACATGGAAGAAAAGGTTTTTCCGTCGTAGACCATTCCCGTTTTGTTCCCGAAATCAAACTCGAGTTCGGAGCCGACAAAAACGCGTCCCTTGTATTGGATCATCAAATCGCCCTCCGCCTCGATTTTTTGAACCATTTTCCCCTCTTCCATCCGGTGGAAATATTGGATTGTCCGGGCTTGGATCCGGATATCCTCATTTTGGATCACCCCACCTTGGCTTGTGTACAAGATCCCATTCTTGAACGTAGGGTTGACGAGGTCTACCTTTACCTCATGTCCAAAGAGAGAAAATGAGAGGAGGAGAAGTGGGAGCCATTTCATGTTTGAGAAGTCGAGTAGCGGAGCGACTCAGCTCGATCGACCACATATTGAGCAAAGGGAAGAGCTGAAGTGAAGCCTGGTGAAACAGCATTCAGCACGTGGAGAGATTTTTCATCTCCTTCAAGTACGAAATCGGTTTCGAGTTTATTTTTTTCGATATCGAAGAGCTGGGCCCTGATTCCTGCCTTGCCCCAATGCCGGTATTGGGAAGGTTTCACTCCCTTCAACAATTCTCCCGCAAGAGAGACCATTTTGCGCCCCATATATTTTTGCATCTCTTCGAAAGCGAGTCTTTTGAAGTCAAATGTGGAGGAGAAGAGGAGCTTCATCTGCCGTTTAGCGATATCGAAAAACTCTTCCCTTTTGAATCCTGAAAGCCCCTCATATTGCTCTCTCCAAAGAGCGGGGATCGCGGTGGGTCCGATCTTGATTTTTCCGGTGTCGGTTAAAGTGAAATGGACCCCAAGAAACGGGTAATTGAGATCGGGCACTGGGTAGATATTGGTTTTGATCGAGCCTGCCGGTTCATTCGAATACAAATAGAGTCCTTTGAAGGGGAGGATCCGATATTTTTTAGAATGGCCGAAATCGGCGGCGATTTTATCGGCGTAGAGTCCTGCGGCATTGATCGTATACTCGCCTCTCAAAGTCCCGAGCGAAGTGTTGATCCCTCCTTCGGTTCTTCCCCGATAGGCGCATCCTGTCAGTAAATGTATCCCGTCGCGCCTCGCATCCTCTTTCATCGCTTGGATCACAAGAGTGGGGTTTACCGAGGCGGTGGTAGGGGAGAAGAGGGCCCGTTCAAAGGTGAGAACGCGCGGCTCGATCTCCTCCGCCTCTTTTTGAGAAATCATGTAAAGCTCGACTCCATTCGCTTTGGCCCTTCTCAAAAGTTCATCGAGACCGGCGAGCTCTTTTTCATTTTTTGCGACGACCAATTTGCCGCACTGGTGGATCGGGATTTTTTTTTCGGTGCAGTATTGTTTTAAAAGTTGGTTCCCCACTTTGGAAAACCTGGCTTTGAGGCTATCTGCAGTGTAGTAGAATCCAGCGTGGAGAACTCCACTATTGCGTCCGCTTGCGTGAAGGCCGCAATCGGTTTCCTTTTCGAGGAGGGCGCAAGACGCCTCGGGTCTTCTTTTTTTCAACTCTCGGGCGATGCTCAAACCAATGATGCCGCCCCCAATCACCAGAAAATCGAAATTCTTCTTCTCCACAATTCCCCCTAACTTGTGAAACCATATTAGAGGAATTGTGAAATATTGTCGCTCACTCGGTGGCTTTCATCAGGAGTCCCATGAGAGCGTAGCGGTTGTAGGGGTTGCCCATTTGAATGGCTTCGAGGAGGAAGGCGATGCTTTTTTCATCCCG
>CAZIML010000272.1:0-1750 GCA_964540255.1 uncultured bacterium | reverse complement strand
ATCGGCGAAGTGATCCGCCACAAAGGGGACACATTCCTCACTCTCGGTTCACTCTTGAGCGCCCTTCAGACCGATAGCGAGACCAGCATCATCATGACCCCAAAGATCATCACCCAAGATGGGCGTACATCGACCCTTTTCCGAGGTGAAAACATTCCGTTTGCCGGCTCTTTTGTCTCGAATACAAGCGGAGGCGGGACGATCAATACTTCAAACATTGAGTATCGAGACATCGGGGTCAGCCTCACCGTCACACCAGTCCTTGGCAACTCGGACATTGTCACTCTCGATATCAGCCTCGATCGATCCCAAACTGTCGGAGACATTACGCAAGCGACCCTTCAACCGGGAGCGCAAACAGCCAGCGGCATCATCACCAGTAAAACGACGATGCAGACCACCGTTCACGTCCCCGACAACAGCTTCCTCGTCCTCACGGGAATGGTGAACAACTCCAATGTCAAGGCCAAGTCTGGAATCCCCTGCCTCGGCGGCCTTCCTGGAGTCGGCGCCCTCTTCTCGAAGAGCTCCGATTCGGTCACCAACTCAAATATCGTCATCTTCATCCGTCCTCACATCATCAATTCAGTGGATGACATGAGAAAGATCAGCACGAAAGAAGAAGATTTCTTCCGCGACCAAGTAGGAACACCGTTCCTCGAGAGAAACTTCGATGAAGGGATGGAATTGATTAAAACAGTCGACGATGAATAAATATTTCCTCCTGCTTCTCCCTCTTCTCTTCGCCTCCTGCTACCGAGTTCCCGATCGGCTCGATCCGACGGTCAGTTTTCAACTACAGGATCAACATTTTCAACGATTGACGGGGGCCTTTTCCCCTCTCACTCCTGAAGAGAGAGCTGCCGATTGGGGAAAAGAGTTTATCATCGCTCGGGCATTTGCCGATGAGCTCGATCTGTACCGCGCCGTCTCCACATTCAAACGGGCCGAGATACTGATTCAAAACGCCCCTGAGAGGAAGCTCGAGATCCAGTACGATATTCTCCTCTGCTACTTTCTCGGCAATCGGTATGATGAC
Organism: uncultured bacterium; assembly: GCA_964540255.1. Classification (GTDB taxonomy): domain Bacteria; phylum Chlamydiota; class Chlamydiia; order Chlamydiales; family SM23-39; genus REEB52. The sequence goes on along the minus strand of CAZIML010000272.1, from coordinate 711 downwards.
GCAGTGCAAGCTTTTGAAAAAAGCGAGCTTGCCCATGTGGATAAAACATTTCCCGCTTACCATGATCTTCTCCTGGTCCTCTATGAAGCCTATCGAGAGTTGGAAAATGAGGAAAAGCAGGGAAAGATTGTGGAGCTTTTGGAAAAATCGTTCCCTGATACGAGCGAAGAGTTGAAAGTCTCGATCGCAATCCGGGACGGAGATCTGATCGCTCTCAATGATTTTGCCTCGGGCTTTCGGCAACCTTCCTATCTGGGCAACCTCGTTGAATCCTATTCGACTCACAAAAAATCGGTGGGAAGAGCCCAGCTTTTCAACGCATTGATTCCAGGGGCAGGCTATCTTTATATCGGCCAAAAAAAATCGGCCCTCACCGCTCTTCTTCTCAACGGCCTATTTATAGCCGCGGCCACTCAATTCTTTCTCCACGACCATGTTGCCGCCGGGATCATCACCACTGGATTTGAAGCGGGATGGTACTTTGGAGGGATCTATGGGGCGGGAGAAGAGGCGAAATATTACAACGAGCGGCTATATGAGAAAAACGCCTCTACCGTTCTCAATGAGCATAAATTATTTCCAGTTCTCATGTTAGACCATGCGTTTTAGTTTGATTTATCTCCTCTTTGTCTTCTCGCTCTCGGCTCACCCTGGCTATTTTGAGCCTTGGGGAAACGACAGTGGCTTAAAGCACACACATCCTAAAAAAAA
>CAZIML010000271.1:0-1778 GCA_964540255.1 uncultured bacterium | reverse complement strand
TGGAATTCGTTTGTCTTCCTTTCGACTTATGCAAAGGTCTACCACTTTAAACCGAAGGGGATCCAAAGGCCCGAGGCGTTGATCGATCGATGGATCTTGTCGATGACGCAACGTTTGGTAGCGGATGTAGAGCGGGGGATGGAGGCGTATGATCTCAATCAAGCGGTAGGGCCGCTTGTCGGATTCGTCGATCAACTGACCAATTGGTACATCCGAAGATGCAGAAGCAGATTTTGGGCCGATGAGGAAAGCCAAGACCGAAATGAGGCGTTTGAGACTCTCTATCTCGTCCTTTTGACCTTATGTAAAGTGGCGGCTCCGTTCATTCCGTTCTTGAGCGATGCGATCTACCGGGAGTTGCGGCAAGAGGGGATGGCTGAATCGGTCCATCTCTGCCAGTTTCCCGAGGTGGATGCAAAAAGACGGGATGTCGAGTTAGAGAGGGAAGTGGAGGCGGCGCAGGCGGCAGTAAGCTTGGGGCATGCTTTAAGAAAAGAGTACAAATTGAAGGTGCGGCAGCCTTTGGCGAAGGCCCACTTGATCACTTCGAATGAAGAGTTGCTCTCTTCTCTTGCGAAGCAGAGGCAGTTGATTGCAGATGAGCTGAATGTGAAAGAGGTAGAGCTTCATAGCGATGAGGGGAAGTTTGTTCAATGGAGCGTCAAGCCCAATTTCCCCGTGTTAGGAAAGAAGATTGGAAAGTTGATCCCCCTCGCGCAAAAGGTGATGCAGGGTTTTGATCGGAAGCAGGTTCAAAGGCTGGCTGCCGGTGAAAGCTTGCGGGTCGAGATCGGGGGAGAGGCGGTGGAGCTTGAGTCGAGCGATGTGCAGATCGAGCGGAAAGTGAGGGAGGGGCTTGCTGCAGGCAATCAGGGAGAATTGACGGTGGCTCTCGATACGGCGCTGAATGAAGCTCTGATTGAAGAGGGGCTAGCCCGAGAGATTGTCAACAAGGTGAATTCGATGCGAAGAGAAATGGACTTTGAGGTGGTCGATCGGATCCGGATTAAAATGAAGACAACGCCGCGGGTTGAGGAGTGTTTTTCTAAGTATAAGGATTATATTTCTCACGAGGTATTGGCGGTCGATGTGAAGTTTGGTCCTTGCGAGGGGGCCCTTTCCGACTTGAATGGTGAAGAGACGGTCATTGCGATTGAGAGGGTTTAGTGAAGCTCTATTTGTGCCGCCATGGCGAGACTGAATGGAGTTTGTCGGGACAGCACACCGGGAAGAGCGATCTACCGTTGACGGCAAAAGGGAGAGATGAGGCGCGCCGGTTGAGAGAGCGGCTGAAGGGGGTCCACTTCGAGAGGGTATTTACAAGTCCTTTGCAGCGGGCACAAGAAACTTGCGAGGGGATGGGGGCGATTGTGGAGCCGCTTCTCTCTGAGTGGGACTATGGCGATTACGAGGGGCTGAAACGGGAGGAGATTCCGGCCGACTGGGAGCTTTTCCGCGATGGGGCGCCCAATGGTGAATCTCCCGAGCAAGTGGCCAAGAGGGCGGATGAATTTCTAAAGAAGGTTGCAGGATTGAAAGGAAATGGGATCCTTTTTTCTCACGGCCATTTTCTAAGGGTGCTCGCGGCCCGATTTTTAGGAGAGGATGTCGAATTGGGGAAACATTTGGCTCTCTCTGTCGCCTCGGTGAGTATTTTGGGCTATGACCGAAAAGAGCCGGTGATCATTCTTTGGAACGACCTTTCCTAGAGAGGAATTCTTTCCAGGGTCTTGGGTGATCGGATGCGTGGCAGGGGATGATGGCAAACATCAGAAGAG
>CAZIML010000270.1:0-1783 GCA_964540255.1 uncultured bacterium | reverse complement strand
AGGAAGCTCTCCTCGATTTGGAATCGGTTCTGGTTTTGAACCTCGAGCAAATTGAGTGGTTTCACATGGTTTTTCTTAAAGTCGTCGATGACAGCCGCTTTGCTATTGAAGAGTTTGCCCGTGATTGCCGAAGAATAAACGACTTTTTTCATCGAAGCTTTTCTCTGGCTGATATAATTTTTAATCACTTCGGGGTCTTCAGAAACAAAGAATCGTTTGACAGGGAGTCCTCCCACCCGTTCTTTGTTTTCAGGGCACTTTGCGACCCAGTCATAAATAGCGTCTTGAGGGTTGGGGCAAGTGTTGTCTCCGAAGACTTTTCCCGTAAAGGGGCAAATATAGATCTTTTTTGTCTCTTCATTCACACTCTGTTGGCCGAATTGGATTGTGATCTCAGTTTCGCGCCAGAGTTTGCCTTGAGATTCTAATTTTTCAATTAAATCCTCGATGCTTTGGTAGATCGTTTTATCGCGGGGAAAAAGAACGGGGTGCAAATGATATTTTTCCTCGACAAATGCGAGGTAGACTGTAACCAAGTCTGCACTCTTGTTTTTCTTCAAAAACTTGAGCAGTTCGTTTTTCAATTCCGCGGTGATGCTAAGAGCGGTGGCCATGATATCCTCAAAAATCTTAGAAAGGTAGGATATCCTAAAGTGTCTTATAGCACAAGAGCCTTCAAATTGATAAAAAATGATTGGTTCCTTGATTTCAGAACGGAGGCGTGGTATATTCGCCTCAAAAAAAATATGATGAGGGTGCGCTATGAGTAACCAACTTTTAGAATCTCCAAAACAACAATTGTCATCTTTATTGAAAAAGAGCCAGCAAGCTCTTCATTTTGAGGCCATTCCGGTGAAGGGATACGAGAAAGTAGTTAAGGTGACCGATCCGAGGGCGAATCTAACCGCCATCATCGCCATCCACAATACAACGCTCGGGCCAGCTCTAGGGGGGACGAGGATTCAACCCTATGCGACTTTCGAAGCGGCATTGGAAGATGCTCTACGCCTCTCTAAAGGAATGACTTATAAGTCGGCCGTTGCTGAAGTGGGATTCGGGGGTGGGAAAAGCGTCATCATCGCTGACCCGAAAACTCAAAAGACCCCTGAGCTCTTGATGGCTTTTGGCGCCGCTGTCGAAAAGCTTGCCGGCCTCTATATTTGTGCAGAAGATATGGGGTGCACTGGGGAGGACGTAAAAAGAATCCGCCAAGTCACTAAGTATGTGGTTGGATTGCCTCACGAAAAGAGCAGCGGCGATCCCGGCCCATTCACCGCTTGGGGTACTTTCCGCGGCATTCAATCTGTTGTAAAGCGGCTTTACAACACCGATTCTCTTGAAGGGAAAAAGGTCGCAGTCCAGGGACTGGGGAATGTCGGAGGCTATTTGATCGACTACCTCTTCTGGGCTGGCGCCGAGTTGATTTTGTCTGATGTGGACCAGGCGAAATTGAGCCGCTATGCAGCGAAATACAATGCAAAAACCGTCTCGCCCGATCAGATTCTGAAAGTGGAGTGTGATGTCCTCGCTCCTTGCGCGGCCGGAGGGATCCTCAATGACCAAACCATCCCGGAACTTCGCTGCAAAGCAGTCGCTGGAAGCGCAAATAATCAGCTCTTGCGCGATTCCCATGCTCAAACATTGAAAGAACGAGGGATTCTCTACGCTCCTGATTTCGTGATCAATGCCGGAGGACTTCTCAACGTAGCTGAAGAGCTTGAAGACGCAGGATACAATCCGAAAAATCCGCGCTACAAAGTGCACCATATTTACGACACCCTTC
>CAZIML010000269.1:0-1812 GCA_964540255.1 uncultured bacterium | reverse complement strand
GTTCATCGAAAAGTCTTTCCCCGATCTGATCAAAGAGGTGACCCGCCTTGTTCCTTTGCAAAAACTGACCGAAATTCTCCGCCGCCTCGTCCAAGAGCAAATTTCCATCAAAGACCTGCGCACCATTCTCGAAGCGCTCAGCGAATGGGCCCAAACGGAAAAAGATGTCGTTCTCCTCACCGAATATGTCCGTTCTTCGCTCAAGCGATACATCAGTTACAAATACTCCCTCGGCCAATCGGTCCTCTCGGTCTATCTTCTCGACCCAGAGATCGAAGATATGGTGCGGGGCGCGATCAAGCAAACCTCGGCAGGCTCTTACCTCGCCCTCGACCCCGATTCAGTCCAGCTCATCCTCCATTCGATGCGCAACACAATCCAACCCACTCCCGCCGGAGGGCAGCCCCCTGTCCTTCTCACCGCCATCGACGTCCGGAGATTCGTCCGAAAACTCATCGAAGGAGAATTCCCCGAATTATCGGTCGTCTCCTATCAAGAGATCGTCCCCGAAATTCGAATTCAACCCCTTGGCAGGATTCAGTTAACATGATCTCGACTTTGTACAATTTTATAGCGGTGTCTCCGAGAGAATCGCTGGCAAATTTTTCATTTCTTTGCTTATAAATAGCGCCTTCGGCTATATGTTGCGCAAAGAAATAAAAAATTTGCAGAGCGCTTCCTCTGGATCCCCTCGCTAAAAATTGTACAAAGTCGAGATAATATGTCAGATCCGCGCATCTCCCACACGGTTCCCATCAGCCAGCAAGCGATCAAAGAGATCCAAAAAGAGATCGCCTCTGAAGATGCAATGCAAGTGGAAAGCGAAGAGGATCTAAACCAATACTTTGAGCTCACCGCCTTCAATCCGATGGCCCAAGCCCAAAAATTCAAGCCCCTCAAAGAGCTTCACTCCAAAGAACCGAAAAAAACGGAATCTTCCGAAGAGGCCGATGAAAAGATCGTCGACGTTGAAAAGACCGATGAGGCCTCTGAACGATTTGAGAAAAAGAACTACGAGCTCAACGCCAAAACCCTCAAAATTCTCCGCTCCCGCCTCTCAGCCTCCGATAGTGCAGATGAGATTCTCCAAAAAGTAGAAGAGGTCTACAAGGAAGCAGCTTTAGCCGATGAGGCGCTCGACTTTCTCATGGAGACCACCGACGGTCAGCTCCTCGCCGCCACTCAAGAAGCCAAAGAAAAGCTCAATAAAGACAAAGCGAAAGAGATCAAGGCAGGGCGCAACATGGGAGCCCAAGCCCGCGAATTTGCCAAGCAAGGACTCGGCTCTCCCACCAGTTTGCGCGATCTTTACCGCGACATCACCCTCAATCCGAGAGAACCGCTCAAACTCTTCGATGAGCTCACCGAAAGATTCCGCTACCCCACCCTAAAAACAGCGATCACCTTCCTCCTCCACTCCCTTGGAAGCGACCTCAAATCGAAAGGCCCCTCGATCCAGCGCCCCGAACTCAAACGGCTTCTCGACGAAACCCGCTCCATGCAAGGAATCCTCGGCATTTTCCGCTTTTTCCAATCGAGGATGCGCCTCATTGCCCGAGAGTTTCAATCGTACGACCTCGTTCTCCCTCCCCGCCTTGATTTTGAGCTCATGGCCCGCCTCCTCGCCAAAATTCTCGCAGAGCGGTTCATGAATCCAGAAAAAATCCTTCAAACAGCAACTCACCTCATCTAGTTGTTCCTTGCTTATAGTTTCACCATCGGGAGGCAAAGCAGATGACGATGGGATGGATTCACTTTGCGTCGAACCTTTCGGAACAACACGGGGCCACCCGGCTTGCAAAACCGTTTCAT
>CAZIML010000268.1:0-1851 GCA_964540255.1 uncultured bacterium | reverse complement strand
CATTGCAGAAGTCCAAGTGTACCGTCGACTAAAAGTAGCTTTCTTCAGCACAGGTGATGAGTTAGTGAGTGTTGGTCAACCGTTGCAAGCCGGCCAAATCTACGATAGCAACCGTTACAGCTTATGGGGTATGTTGCAAGCGTTAGGCATTGATGCGCATGACTTGGGTAATGTGGCCGACAACCCAGATACATTAGAAAAAATGTTACTAGAGGCCGCAAAGAATCATGACGTCGTCATTACCAGTGGCGGTGTATCCGTCGGCGAGGCTGACTTTATGAAACAGCTACTGGCCAAACATGGCCAAGTGCTATTTTGGAAAATCAATATGAAACCTGGCCGACCGCTAGCCTATGGCAAGTTAGGCCAGTCTCATTATTTCGGCTTACCCGGTAACCCAGTATCGACCATGGTCACGTTTTACCAATTTGTCCAAGAAGCCCTACAGCACCTCATGGGATCAGCCACCATCAACATCCCAACATTTAAAGTTGAATGCCTAAGTCCTATCAAAAAAAACCCAGGTCGCACCGAATTTCAAAGAGGCATTTTATTTAAAGATGGTGCGAATTGGAAAGTAAAAACCACGGGCGAACAGGGCTCTGGCATTTTAAGCAGCATGAGCCAAGCCAATTGCTTTATTGTACTGGATGAACAATCCAGTTCAGTTGCCGTGGGTTCAGTGGTAGATGTTCAACCCTTTTACGGTATTTGCTAAATCACATTCAAATCCCATACACCCCACTCATGCTGGCAATACCCATCAAAAATAGCTTATAGTTACGGCTCGCAGTGGGGGTTAACGATAAGGATAGTGGCGTGCAAGCCGTTTTAAAAGATTCAAAACAGTTCAATCATTTATTAGAGTGGTGTCTGATTGCTTCGCTACTAATACATGCAATGTTCATGTTTACGCTGCCTAAACCAGACTATGACCTGCCGCCACCCAAAAAGCAGGAGATCCGTATTGAACTGGTGAAAGAACAACCGCCTGCGCCTGTACAACCAGCCGCTGAGCCAGAACCAACACCTCCCAAGCCACTCCCGGAGCCACCCAAGCCCAAGCCAACCCCGGTGAAACAAGAACCCAAACCCATCAAACATGAACCGGTTCCGCAAAAACCAACACCCGCACCGGAAACTGTCGTGGAAACCCCTCGCCCAGTCGTTGAAGCACCGACACCGCCTGTGATTGCTACAAAACCGACCGTCAGCGAAGCAAAACCGGATGTCGTCATTCCGCCACCGGCCCCGCCAGCGCCCCCCCCTGAACCCGTCAAGGCTGGCCCGAGTGAAGGTGATATTGAAGCAGCGCGTCTTGCCTTCAGGAATGCTGCCCACAGAGAGCTCAAGAAAAATCAGCGCTATCCCAGAATCGCACAAGACAGAGGCATTGAAGGCGAAGTCAAACTCAGCATCAACATTGATGACCACGGCAACATCACCAACATTGAAATTGTGGAGTCTAGCGGTAACAGAGCCATCGACGATGCTGCCATGACCGCAGCAAAAAAATCAGAATTAAAGCAACACTTTAACGAAGTACTGCACGGCAAAATCAATAATATCATTGTGACCGTTAGCTTTAAATTGGCCAATTAACTTGCTATGTTATTTAAGCGAACATCTCCGTTAGCCGCCAGTGCTCACGACAAGCCACTCAGGTATCTCCTGTTATTTCATGACCTGTATTTCATAGCGCTCATTATTTTGGCAGTCGCCAGTGGCGGCTACGGGATTTATCTATGGGATAAAGCCTCTACGCAATCACAACGCATCAATTTTGTCATTCAAGAAATTTACCTCGTACGCGGTGATCTTTATCGGCAGACTAAAGAGCTCTTTGACGCT
>CAZIML010000267.1:0-1869 GCA_964540255.1 uncultured bacterium | reverse complement strand
ATTTCCGCGATCCGCGCCATAGAGACGAACTCTTAAAATCGTTCATCGACACGATCGAAAAGCTCGAAGATGAGCTCGAAGAGGAAGAAGAATGACCAATCCATTTGAAGAGCTCCTGGAACAACTGAGTAAAGTCTTTCATCTAAAGCTCCACATCGACCGCTCGAATGCCTGTTCGATCCAGCTCCACGGCAACCTCGTCATCCAACTGCAGCCCGACATGACCCGAGAGCACCTTTGGATTTTCACAAAACTCATTGAAATTCCCCCGGGCAAATTTCGAGAAAACGTCCTCAAAGAAGCACTCAAATCCAACGGCCTTCCCGATCCAAGAGCTGCCGTCTTGGCCTATATGGCGGCCACCAATCACCTGGTCCTCTTCCAAAAATATCCGATCGCCATCCTTACAGGAGAGCGATTGGCAGGGCTCATCGGCTCCTTTGTCGAAACCGCCGACAGTTGGAAAAGTGCGATCGCCGCCGGCCAAAGCGCTCCCCCATCGAGCGAAAAGAAACCCTCGAACCCCTTTGGACTCTCGTGAAATCGGCCCCTCATTGGGAAAAAATCGGACTTTACCCCCACCATGGCATTTGCCTTCCCCTCTTTTCGCTCAAAACCCACAAGAGCTCCGGCATCGGCGAATTTCTCGACCTCATCCCCCTCATCGATTGGTGCAAAAGCCTTGGATTCGACCTCATCCAGCTCCTTCCCATCAATGACACTGGAGCCGATCCGAGCCCCTATAACCCCATCAGCTCCTGCGCTCTCGATCCCATTTACTTGAGTCTCACCCCTCTTGGCCTTTCTCTCGCCCCCGCGAACGGCGAAAGAGTGGAAAGGCGGGAAATTTTGAAACGGAAAATGGAAGTTTTAAAAGAACTCTTTCAAAAAACATTTTCCTCTCTGAAGAAAAGCGAAGCCTATCAAAAATTCCTCCGGGAAAACCCCTGGCTTAACTCCTATGGGCGCTTCAAAGCGCTCAAAGAGAAGTTTGAAGGAAGATATTGGGTGGAGTGGCCCGATCAAGAAGCCGATCCAGAAACCGTCGATTTTCATCTCTTCCTCCAATATCACTGTTTTTCTCAGATGGAGAAAGTGAAACTCCACGCATCAGAGCAAAAGTTCTTCATCAAAGGGGACATGCCCATCCTCATCAGCCCCGATAGCGCCGACGTTTGGTCGGAGCCCCATCTTTTCATTCGCGATCTTGAAGCAGGAGCCCCCCCTGATTATTACAATTCGCTCGGCCAAAAGTGGGGCTTTCCCCTTTTCAATTGGGAGGCAGCGGCTCAAAGCCATTGGGAATTTCTACCACATCTATCGGATCGATCACGTCGTTGGATTTTTTCGGATTTGGGGCATCCCTCATGAAAAAAAGGCGGCCGAAGGCTCCTTTTATCCCCCTGATGAAAGAGAATGGTATAAGCAAGGAAAAGAGCTTCTTGAAATGATGCTCGATGCAAGCCCCCTTCTTCCCGTCGCCGAAGATCTTGGAACCATTCCCAAGCCCGTCTATCCGATCCTCAAAGAGCTTGGAATTTGCGGAACGAAAGTGATCCGCTGGCAAACCGACGAAGAGAGGCGCTTCATTCCCTTCAATGAATATGAAAAATTCAGCCTCACCACAGTTTCGACCCATGATATGCCCCCTCTTGAAAGCTGGTGGCTCGACTGCCCTGCTGAAGCGATCCCCTTCGCTGAATTCATGCACTGGACCTATCACCCGATTCTCACACAAAAGCAGCGCTTTGAAATCCTACAGACCGCCCACTCCACCTCGAGCCTTTTCCACGTCAACCTATTCCAAGAATATCTCGCCCTATTTCCCCATCTTGTTTGGCCCCGTCCAGAAGATGAGAGGATCAACAC
>CAZIML010000266.1:0-1891 GCA_964540255.1 uncultured bacterium | reverse complement strand
CCCATTTGGGAAGCGTAAGAATGAGCCGCCGCTTGAGCGATGCACTCTCCACCTTCGATCGATGCCAAATTTTCACCATTCATGGATTTTGCTATCGGATGTTGCAGGAATTTTCGTTCGAAGCCAACATTTCTTCAATGAACGATCCCGATCAAGCGCCTCAAGTTCCCGAAAAATTGTTGAGAGGAGCGATCGATTTTCTTGAAAATGGAATTTCTGAATCACTCCTTTGTCAAGAACAGCTTCAACTTTTGACCAAAGAGTTTGAGTCGATGGACGAGTTGGTTAAACGGCTCGCAAGGTTGGAGGAGGTGGAGCCAAGCTTCTCATTCTCAGAGTGTCAGGATCAATGTAAAGCGGCTTTACAACGATGGGACTTGAGGGAGAGTTTGTTGCTTGAGGATTACTTTGCTTTGGCTGAAGGGGCGTCTCAGAAGGTGAAGGGAGACTTTGAAAGACAGCTGAAAGGATTGATCGATCCCCAATATTTTCCTGCCTTACTCAAAGAAAAAGGGTCGCTGTTTGATTTTCTTTCCTTGAGCAACCGCAAGGCAAAAGCGAAAGAGCCCCAAAGGCTCCATTATCCAGGGTTTTTCGATTGGGGAAAAGAGGTGTTGGCGCCACTTTTAAAGCAAAAAGTTTTTCCGATATTGCTCGGCGCTTGGCATCCGATTGCCGACAAGATATTGGCCGAAGAAGAGTATTTAGGGCCTGATGAAATTCTCAAGCAAATGAAAGAGGCTGTGGGACGCGAAAGTTTCAGCGCTCTCATTCGAAAAAAATATCGAGCTGCCATCATTGATGAATTTCAAGACACCGATCCGATGCAGTGGGAGATTTTCGAGCGCCTTTTTCTAGGAGCGGAGGCGCTCTATTTAGTGGGAGATCCGAAGCAGTCGATCTATCGATTTCGAAAAGCAGACGTTTACACCTATCTCAGGGCGCGCGATCTTTTGGGGGAAGAGCATCTCTATCATCTCGATACCAATTTCCGTTCTTCGAAAAAGTTGATCGGCGCTCTCAATGCTCTTTTTGCCCGTGATTGGCTCCACTTGCCGAAAGAAAAGCGCTCATTGCCTTATCTCCCAGTCAGAGCTGGAGCTGATTTAGAATCGGACTTCGATGATGAAAAAGGGGCCCTTCATTTTGTTGTCGCTGAAGGAGAGCCAAGTCCTCTCTTTGACGAGGCATTTCTTCCCTACGCAGCGAGTGAGATTGAGAGGCTGAAGACCACAAAATGTGCAATTTTGGTGAAGGATCGGTACCAGGCGGAACGGGCTTTAGAATTTTTGAAAAAGAGAAACATTCCGGCGGTTGCAAAAAGCCATACTCCTCTTGGGAAAACGGCTGCTTTTCGGGCGATTCAAGAGCTTTTTCATGCTTTATTGACTCCGAGAGATGTAAATGCCGAGAAAGTGGTGCTGTGCGGCCCATTTGGGAAAGGGAATCTTTCCGATTATAAAGCGATCTTAGAGGAGAAGGGATTGGTCTACATGGCTTCTCAATTGCCTCTTGATGAAGATGGGATGCAGATTTTTGAGTGGCTTTTTCAGTGGGAACGGGAGGAGGGGTTTTCGTTTGAGGGGCTTCAACGGGCGTTGCGACGCCTTCGAGATTTGGATGAGGTGAAGCGGCGGATGGAGGTGGATGAAGAGGCGGTTCAAGTGATGACTCTCCATATCAGCAAGGGGCTTGAATTCGAAATTGTATTTGCCTGGGGACTTTCTTCCCGCACTCCTGGAGGAGATGCGGAACTGGATGCAGAAAAATTACGGCAGCTTTATGTGGCGATGACGCGGGCGAAAAAGAGGCTTTATGTTCCGATTGCTTTATCGAATAAAATAGGGGAAGAGGGAACCCACTCTCCTCTTGAGTTGTTCACCCGTTATTT
>CAZIML010000265.1:0-1894 GCA_964540255.1 uncultured bacterium | reverse complement strand
TGAACCAAGATTCAGTCGATTTTTCGGTTGAAGTCATCGGGGGCAAATCGACAGCAGTACATGGCCCCCAAGACTTGAATCCGAAAATCGGCCAAAACATTCCAAAACTGACGAACCCTTGATTTTTAGACACCCTCTACATATGCTCACAAAATATCTTCAAGTTGAATTCAAGGAATAGACTGACCAAAAAATAGTATCCAGATAAAGAGATTTTCATGAGAACCTCGCCTTTAAATTTCCCTATAACTTGCAAGCATCATATTTGTTGGGGGCGAGACGGGCTTTCCTATTATGGAGCTTTCTTTCAAGCTATTGTAATTGTAGACGTTCTCTGTTTTTGTACTACCGTGGATATAGCTCTTTCCAAGGGCTGCTCGGTCATCCCGACGAAAATTGAAGATGAGGGGCAACTTCTTTCTCTTTCACAGCAATACAAAGCTGTTTTAGCAAAAAAGAGAAAGGAGCCGGGAATTACTTTGTCTCCATCTAGCATTCAATTTCTAGACAAAAAACAAACGATTCTTCTGCCCTCTCCAAATGGATCTAGTTTGGTGGACATAGCTTCTCAATTTAAAAAACCGGTTTTTACAGGATGCCTCAGAAACTCTCGGGTTTTAAGCGAGCTACTCAATGTTAAAAATTTCTTTCCGGTATTGTTGGTAGCTGCGGGTGAACGCTATCCAAATAAGATGTTACGACCTTCTCTTGAGGATTTTTGGGGGGCGGGCAGTATCCTTGCTGCTCTGAATGGCAAAAAAACAATTGAGGCTGAGTACGCAATCCAATCTTTCAATGCTGCTGTCAAGGATCTGAAAGACAATTTAATTGCTTGCGAATCGGGTCAAGAACTCGTTCTCGATGGCTTCAGGCAGGATGTAGAATTAGCAGCAGACTTAAACATTTCAGAAATAATCGGCGTTCTTTCAAGGAGCGACGGCTGTTTGCAACTGGGCCCTTTTATCCATAAAAACATTCTATAAATTCTCCCTTTTCCTTAGAATTCTCCTATCCTAACGAAGGTATTCATGAGCGCTATTCATTACAGAGATGTCCCGCCAGAGCCTGTTTCTAATCTTTTGGAAGCTCTCGATTGTCCTTTAACATAGAAACCATTGAGGCTGAGTACGCAATCCAATGAAGCCATTCAAACCATCCCAGATATTGATAGAGTTTTGAATCCATAGATTGAAAACAGGAACAAGTTGTTCGCGCATGAAGGACCGATCGATCAATAAGCATCCGTCTCAAGCCAAATAGCGAAAAAAGCTCCTTGCGGGCCCTCCCAATCGTGGGCCCCGGCGGGTCATTTTTCTTTTTTCAAAAGTTTCTCCCGCTACTCTCTACTGCGCACTTTATATTTTTGGATTCCAGGGCTTTGATTCATGGGGTTCGATTAATTTTTCAGGGGTCATGTCAAAATGCAAAATACCTGGATTCGCAATTCCATATGATCACTATACATTGCAAAGGATACGGACCCTCCAGGGATCGAATAATCTCTATGACGGGTGGCACTTGCTATAGCCTCGTGAGTGGCAACAGGAAGATGATAATTTTGCGTGCATAAAAACCTCCCATTATTAGAGAGAAATATTATACATACAAAACTTTTGAAGACATGAACATAAAACAAGCCTTTCCCGAAGGAAGGGCTTGTTATAGACTAAATAGATTCGAACCATCGACCCTCTCATTAAAAGGGAGGGTGAAGCCCATCTTATCCAGTTCCTTCCAATCTTTATGAACATGATTGTAAATGAGCTCATCGATGGTTCCAACGGGATTTTGCTCGTTGAGAAGATGGCCGTAGGAAACTCTGTGCACCGCCATTGCACCGTCAGAGGATGGCGATCATTCATCTGAATCAAACCTAAATTGATCAAAAAACTTT
>CAZIML010000264.1:0-1902 GCA_964540255.1 uncultured bacterium | reverse complement strand
GAACGGACGCAGGTGTTCACGCAAGGGGACAAACAGCCCATTTTGAGACCGATCAAGATCCGTCCCGTCTTCTTTTATCCCTCAACGCGCTTCTCCCCCCAGATATCCGGGTTTTTCGAATCGATCCGGTCCCGTCCGATTTTCATGCCCGTTATAGCGCGAAAGGGAAGGTCTACCACTACCATCTCCATCTCGATCCAGTCGCAAATCCCTTCAAGCGACTCTATTGCCATCAGGTGTTTGGTCCGTTTGATTTGGAAAGAGTGAAAGAGGCGATTTATTATTTCTTAGGTACACACGACTTCACCTCGTTTGCCAATGTGAAAGAGGAGATTCAAACCGATACGATTCGAACCATTGAGCGGATCGATCTGATGCCCGAGAAAGGGGGAATCCGCCTTGAATTTGAAGGAGATGGTTTCTTGTACAAGATGGTGAGGAATATCACGGGAACTTTGATCGATATAGGAGCCGGAAGAATGGAGCCTGCCGATGTGGAGTCGATTTTCCAAAAAAAAGACCGAAAACGGGCTGGGATGGCGGCCCCGGCGCAAGGGCTATTTTTGCACCAAGTCAAATATTGAAGAGAATGACTCAAAATGGAGACCTCCCCCTTCCAGCGCCATCTCCAATAGAGGGTGATGCGAGGGGCAAATGAGGACAGGTAGAGCAGGGGTCCCTTTCAACGCGGTAAATCCTCGAACGCTATCCTCAAACCCAATGATCCGATCCCCTTTTTCCCCATACATCGCGATCGCTTTCAGATAACATTCGGGGCTCGGTTTCGGTTTCTCGTAATCTTCTCGTGTAATCCAGTGGGGGATCGTTTGAAGAATGGGACTGCGGGCCCGGATCAACTGGATATGAGAGAGAGTCGAGTGGGTCACCACGCACCGTTTCACTTCCTCTCGCTCGAGTTTCTGAAGAAGCTCAAAAACCCCTGGCATCAGCTCAACGGGCGCTGTTCCTAACAATTCTACGTAGGCCTCTTTTTTCTCCTGGTAAACACTCTTCCAAATCGGTTCAAGAGAGGGAATTTCCGCGCACACTGCCTCCTTCCAAGCGGTCGAATTGAGGTGAGCGAGCTGAAGAAAGTTTCCATAAGAGAGAGATAATTGAAAGCCTCGGGCAGCCAAACAATTCACGTAAGCTTGATAATGGAGCGGTTCGGTATTGACGAGCAAGCCGTCAAAATCAAATAGGAAAAGTTGAAATCGAGAAGTCCAATCCATGATGGGACGATACTAGCACAAAAAGAAAAAAAAGATATATTGGATTTATGGTCACACAGCGCGCCCATATCAATTACCTCTACTTCGGGATATTTTTTGTGATTTTAGCCCTGATCACGACGGGGGCGATTTACAATCGTGAATTTCTGGGCGGCTCGCAGCTTTTTTTTCTCCTCTACGGACTGGGCCAAGTGGTCTTAGAAATCACTCTTTTCATGTTTCTAGGCCTCATGATTCACCGCTATTTGGGAAAAGTTTGTTTTGCCCTCTTCATCGGAGTCACATTTCTCGCCCTGATTTTCCATATCCTCGATTTTATCATGGATCGGATTCTTGATTTATCCATTTGGCAGACGATCAAAATTTTCATCCTCGATGAATCGATCGAAAATCTGACCTATCTTCTCGATGCGTCGGGGATCCCCATGTGGGGTTGGCTCCTTTTTTTCGCAATCCTCGGCGCGGTTCCTCTCGTCGGGATCGGAATTTATCATCTCCTAGAGACTTTCATCCGGCAAAAGCCGATGTTCCTGAGAAAGGGCTTTTTCATCCAATCGTTCCTTTGTATTCCATTCGCCCTCCTCTATTGGGACCACTCGGCCTCTCAAATCATCCGCCCCGACACTTACGCCGCTTTTATCAAATCGCTCCCATGGAAATTCACCTTCCT
>CAZIML010000263.1:0-1914 GCA_964540255.1 uncultured bacterium | reverse complement strand
TTCTTTGTCAGGGCCTGGCCTTTTTTTGGGCTGCCGCTTCGACAACCTATCTTTCGCTTCTTTTGAGTCGAGTCGCAGCTGGAGTTTTCGCGGCTAATATTTCGACTGCATCTGCCTATATGGCCGATGTGACTACCAAAGAGGATCGAGCTAAAGGTATGGGCCTCATCGGCGCAGCTTTTGGGCTCGGATTTATTTTTGGTCCTGCGATTGGCGGGCTTTTGCTGCACGTGGGACATTGGGCCCCCTCGCTGGCTGCGGGTGTCATATGCATTTTGAATTTTGTTTTGGCGTACTTTATCTTGGCTGAACCGCGAGAGCATAAGCCGACCGAAAAGAAGATGAGCGTTTCGAAATTGAAATTTGCCATCGAGCGTCCTCAGTTTTTCTATCCGATGCTCACGTTTTTTTTGATTACGTTTGCCTTCGTCCAGCTCGAAGTGACCTTCGGCCTCTTTGTGGTTGATCGCTTCGGACTTCATGAGCAGGATTCTGGTTTTCTTTTGGCATTTATGGGCGTGATGATGGCTCTTATTCAGGGTGGACTTTTGGGACCACTGACAAAGGCTTTCAAGGAATATCGACTCATTTCACTCGGTCTTGTCATGGCATCGGGCGGGCTCGTCTTTATGAGTCTTAGCCAGCACCTTTATTTGTTCATTGCTTTGATCGCGATTGTGGCTGTCGGCTATTCGCTGATGAATCCCTGTCTATCAGCGCTGACTTCCAAGGCGGCGAATGCGGAGGAGCAGGGTTCAGTTTTGGGACTCTTTCAATCGAGTGGAAGTATGGCGCGTGTACTGGCTCCCCTGTGCGCGGGCTATCTTTATGATCGTCAAATGAATCTTCCTCTTGTAACAGGCGCCTTCGTCGTCGCAGGCGGATTTCTGGCATGGAATTTTTATCTTAATCGCCGAGTGCCCACATAGAAGCAAATCTCAGCCCCAAAAAGTAGGATCAAAGCGGAGTAATAAATCCAAAGCAAAAACGCGAGAAGGGTTCCCATGGCCCCGTAGGTCGATGCTACTGCACTTACTTGAAGGTATTTCACGAGCAGTCGACTTCCGATTTCAAAGAGGATGCCAGTGGAGATTCCTCCCAAGAGCGCTCCAATCCAGGAGACCTTTTTTTCGGGAAGCATTTTCAATACGAGAATGGGGCTCGTCATCATGAGGATGAGTCGAAAATTCTGATGAATATGAGAGACAAAAAATCCTGACTGCCACTTTTGGAGCACTTGAATGGCAAGCGAGCCCAAAAAGAGAAAGAGAATGAGAACAAAAACTAGTCCCATGGACTGAATTCTCTTTAAGAACCAAATCCGGATCGGTCTCGATTTCACTTCGAAAATCCGGTTGAGAGAGACTTGAAGCTGCGCAAACATCGCGGAAGCAAAGAGGACGCTGATGAGAATCGAAATGAGGCCCGCCCAAGACCGAGTGGAAGGATTTGTACTTTGGGCAAAAAGACGCTTTGCAATATCAGCCGCGGGACTGCCAAAGACCAGCTGGATTTGAGCGGTGATTTCATCAATGGATGAGGGAACGTAGCTGATAATCACCATGGTGATGACAGCCATAGGAGCAATCGAAAGGGCGGAATAGTAGGCAAGAGCCGCAGCAAGGGTGGGGAGATCGTCATCCACTATCTTTGTAAAAAATGCCTTCAAGCGATCATTTTATTCTCAATCGATCTTTGTCCCAAGTTGATTCATTTACTTTGAAGATCTAGAATCCTCGAAAGGAGTTTTTATGAAATCACTATTTTTATCACTTGTTCTATTGGGTCTTGTCGGCACTGGCTGCGCAGCTAAGGGAGATTGCTGTGGTGGAGACGGCAAAAAATGTAGCTGTGACATGAAGAAAGACGATTCAGGCTGCAAGGGCAAATGCGGCGATAAATCAAAAGACAAAA
>CAZIML010000262.1:0-1919 GCA_964540255.1 uncultured bacterium | reverse complement strand
TCTGATTGGATTTGGTGCTTTGCAGGGAGTCCTTGCAAATCTTTTTGTGTTAAAGCAGATCCGCCTATTTGGTTTTGCTGTCACTGCGACCGATGTTTTTGCCATCGGCGCCATTCTTTCGCTCAATCTCCTGCAAGAATACTATGGGAAGGAATCTGCAAAGCAGGCAATCCGCCTCTCTTTTGTGAGTCTTCTTTTTTTCTTTGCGATGTCGCAGATCCACCTCCTCTATCTTCCTACCCCTGCTGATGGAACTCAGGGAGCTTTCTTAACCCTTTTTTCCTCGACGCCGCGGATCATTTTTGCCTCGATCGCCACCTTCTATTTAGTGCAGCAGTTCGATCTTCGGTTTTTCTCTCTTCTAAAAGGGAGCCTTCCTTTAAGGGTGGCCCTTTCTCTTCTCGTTTCGCAGCTCATCGATACGGTCGCTTTCAGTTTCTTCGGCCTCTATGGGCTTGTTGAATCGGTCTTTGATATCATCTTGGTCAGCTTTTTGATGAAGACGATCCTCATTGCCATCAGTTCTCCCTTCGTCGCATTCAGCAAAAGGTTTGTGAGAGATGAAATTCAGATTTGAGCTGATCCACCAGTCGAAAAAGTCGCGCGCCCGAGTGGGGCGGATCCACACTCCTCATGGGATCATCGACACCCCCAACTTTGTCGCTGTTGGAACGAATGGAACCCTTAAGGCGCTTGATAATCGGATGGTCGATTCGATTGGCCTTCAGCTCATGTTTTGCAATACCTACCACCTCCTCCTTCAGCCGGGGCCTGATGTGGTGAGGCGGGCGGGGGGGCTTCATCAATTCATCAACCGAAAGATGCCGATCATTACCGATTCGGGAGGTTTCCAAGTCTTTTCTCTCGCCTATGGATCGGTGGCGGACGAGCTCAAAAGCCGCGGGGCTAAGAAGCGGGATGGACATGTTCTGAAGATTTCTGAGGAGGGGGTTGTGTTCCGCTCCTACCGCGATGGGGCCAAAGTCCTTCTGACCCCAGAGACTTCAATACAGGCCCAGAAAGCGTTCGGCGCCGATATCATCATCCCTCTCGACGAGCTGCCCCCTTACCACATTGGCTCTGAATCTTTGAAGCGTTCCCTCGAGAGGACCCACCGTTGGGAAAAACGGTCTTTGGAAGAGCATTTGAAGAGTCCGAATGGGCAAGCGATGTATGCGGTGATCCATGGGGGAGTAGACCCCGACCTGAGAAAAGAGAGTTGCGACTATCTTTCAAATCTTCCATTCGATGGCTATTCGATCGGAGGCTCTCTCGGCAAGACCAAGAGCGAGATGGTGGAGATGCTGACTCAGCTTCTACCTCGCTTACCCAGTGAGAAGCCAAACCATCTTTTAGGGATTGGCGATCTAGAGTCTTTAGCGCGCTGCGTACCTCTCGGGATCGACACATTTGACAGTTCCTACCCGACTCGGGCGGCCCGCCACGGTCTATTATTGACTCAAGAGGGGGGGCTCAAGGTGGAAAAAGGGGACCATGCAAATCATTTTGGGCCGATTGAGTATGGGTGCAACTGCTGGACTTGCCAACATTTTTCTTTGGCTTATTTGCATCACCTCTTTAAAGCAAAAGAGATGACCGGTTATACTTTGGCAAGTCTTCACAATTTGTATTTTATGGTCGAGTTGATGAAGAAGTATAGGGATGCCATCCTTCGGGATGAAATATAGGAACTTCGATGACGATTTCATGGCTTTATTTATTACTCGCAGGGTTTTTTGAGATTCTTTTTACGATCGCGCTCAAGTATAGCGAGGGTTTTACGAAGCTGGTTCCGAGCATCATCACTGCCATTTTCATTGCAGCGAGCTATTTTTGCGTCTCATTAGCGATGAAGACGATTCCGATTGGAACGGCTTATGCAGTTTGGGCTGGGATAGGCGCTGCCGGTGCAGTCATTT
>CAZIML010000261.1:0-1937 GCA_964540255.1 uncultured bacterium | reverse complement strand
AGAATTTGGGAGGGATGGAAGAGGTGAGCCAGCAGCAAGGGATGGTGATCTGGCGCCCTTTTTTGAAACTGAAAAAAAATGAGCTCCACCAGTTTTTGGAAGATAAAGGCCTCTCCTATTTTGTCGACGCGACTAATTTCGATCCCACCTATCTCCGGTCGAGGATGAGAGGGAAGATTCTCCCCTGGCTCGAAGAGGCGTTTGGAAAGAAGGTGACCGACAATCTGATCCTTCTTTCTGAGCGCTCCCATGAATTGAGACGGGAGTTGAATGGAAAAATGGGGCGATTGGAAGAGAGGCACCGCCTCCTCCGAATGGGAAGAGAAAATGGAGTGACCCTCACCCGCGAGGTGGTAGAAACCCTTTTAAATTGGATGGAGGAGGGGGGAAAACCCCGCTCTTTGCACCTGAAAAGAAAAAAAATTTTGGTTGACGGGGGGATCGTCTCATTCATTTCTCAAAACCCAAAAGACTCAAATTCAGCTTTATAAGGATAACTGGAAGACAATATAATCGGATTTTGCTATGAGGACATTTCTGGGGCTCCCTCTTTCTGTCGCTCTGCCCCTTTACTAAAACCAGAAAAAATGGTTTAATTAACCCGTTTAGAAGAATCTATAAAGCAAACAAAACAAGGCGTTTATGGCCAAGATGAGACCAGATCCTAAAAAAAGCATGCCGGGAGGCTTCCTCCTCTTTCTCCTCGGAGCGGTATTGATCATAATCGGAGTGCAGACCTTTTCGTCTGGCGATGCGGGAAAAGTCTCGTTCAGCCATCAAGCCGAGCATTTGACCAACCTGAACTTGACCCTCCCTGAAGAAAATCGGAAGATCGCCCAGAGTGAGAACTTGGTTACATTCACGGGCCGTTTCCGCGAGCGCCTCTCCGATGAGAGCGTAGAGCGATTCCGCTATTTAGAGCTCCTCAACAAGAATCATGAACTCAAGGCCGAATCGAACCGCCTTGGAGCCGAATTAGACCTTCTTCGGAAAAATGTTCAAGATGCAGCCGATCTGTACCTTCACCTTACTGGCCAACCGCTTCCTCGCGCCGGATACACGGTGGTAGGAGCTGCGTTTGACACTGCTGATCGAGACAGTTCTATCGCCATCCGGCAACTGGCCGAACGCGATGTAGTCAGCCTTCCCTTCATCCAAAAAAATCTGGCCCTCGCCCAGCAGACCCAGTCGAACGAGATGCTCGATGCGGTGAGTAAAGAGATCGTCGACTTTGTCTCGCTCCTCCGCTCTCCCGCCCTTGGAATCGGAAACGAAAGCTTAAAGAATGAGATCAAAACTCTTTCTGCGCAACTTTCAACAGCGACCGACTTTACCCCTGAAATGCAGCTCAAGACCTATAAAAATGTGACCCAACAGCTTTCGACCATTGTCAGCCATTTAGGAAAAGAAAACGATGGAGTCCGTCTTAGCTCCCTCAGAAGCGTTCGAAGCTACGTCGAAGAGCTCAAAAAATATTCAGAAATCTCTCAAGAGCTAGAGAAAAACGAGGCTCTTCTCGATAAAGCGCGCCAAAAAGTGGCTGCTGTCAATTGGTTTTTCAATAACCAAGAGCTTTCGACCCGCGCTCTTGAGAAGCAAGATCCAGAGGCGTTCAGCCACTGGTATGTGCAAGCTCAGCAAGAGTGGGCCCAATTCGCCGACAATAGAGGCCTTGATTTTAGAGCTCCCGATCAGCCCCGCAATGCCGTTTTGGAAAAGACCTATAAGAGCGAGGAGCCAGCCCCCAACTACTTTAGCTATCTCCTCACCTTGCTCCCTGTGATGTTGGTGATCCTGTTCCTCTACTTCATCTTCTCCCGTCAAATGAAAGGGGGAGTGGGCTCCTCTGCCATGAATTTTGGGAAATCGCCCGCTAAGCTGATGACCAAGGAGACCAATAAAGTCACATTCAAAGATGTTGCAGGCGCTGAGGAAGC
>CAZIML010000260.1:0-1952 GCA_964540255.1 uncultured bacterium | reverse complement strand
ATAGTATTCTCCCATTGAAAAAATCAAACGGGAGCAGCCGATCAGTCCCGCATTCGATGCAATCAGAAGGATAAACGCCGCGATCACCCCGAACCAAGGAGCTAGCCACTCTCCCCCGAACGGGAATTGAGCGACAATCCCAGCGATCGGGTCATCGATATATTTAGATCCAAGCTCTTGAGGCGTGACAACCGAAAGGCCCACGACAGAAATCCCAAAATAGAGAACCACCAAAGTCCACATCGTCCACTTGATGGAAAGAGGGATTGAGGTCGCCGCTTTTTTAGTTTCGGCCGCCAGTTGCGCGATCGACTCAATTCCCGTATAGGCCACCATCGCCATCGCGGTTCCCTTTAAAAACTCTCCCCAGCTTGGGGACCAATCGGCTCCTGGCACTCCGATTCTCATATGGCTGAACACATAGGGAAGATTCAGGAGCAAAAGTCCCGCCGCTAAAATGACAAACGCCTGAGAGAGAATTGTGACGATGGCCAAAGCCAAATTGAGCCGGCCCGAATGTTTCATCCCCACCACATTGATGGCCAAAAGAGAGAGGATGATCAAAGAGGTAGCCAGGATGTGGGAGCCGACCGAATGGTGATGGGGGAAGATATATTTGACATAAGGGGGGATCGCAAAAGCGGAGATTGCAATCGTCACAATATAATCGAGGAGGAGCCCCCACCCTGCGATGAAGGAGACCAGATCATTGAATGCGTATCTGCAAAAAGTGGCCGATCCCCCCGGCTCTGGGAACGTGGAGGCCATTTCCGCATAGGTAAGCGCAGTACAGATGAAGACAAAGCCAGCGATTGCCATCGCCAGAGGAGTCGCCCCCAAAGCATAGAGAGCCGTCAACCCCAACGCGTAGTAGATCGAGGAGCCTACATCACCATACCCTACAGCAAAAAGCTCCCACGGGCCTAACACCCGCTTCAGGCTCTTCTTTTCTAGATGGACAACGCGATCGGACGATTCGCTCATATTTTCTCACACTACACTCCCCCAAGCTGTCTGTCCAGTCAATTTTGCAATCCAAAAAACCACTAAATTGTTTCCAAATAAAGAGATTTATTCTAAGATCTCGCCCCGTTTGAAGGAGTCTACTCATGTTACCCCCAATCCCTCAAGTACCTGCTGCCCCACCACCTCCTGAATCTTGCTGCACGAGATTGCTTTCCTCTGAAAGGGCGATCCAATGTGTCAAGTCAACCTTTTGGTCACTCGCCTCCCTTGGATGTAGACTCGTTCCTGTTCAGCACTTGAATGTCGGACTGTCTGGCGCCGCGCTATTCATGTCCCTCCATGCACTCATTAGACATCCTGATTCAAATTGCATGCAAGGGGTGAACAGGCAAACAATATTGAGCCGAACTTGGAAGCATCTTGCGGCTGGAGTCACCGTTACCGGGACCATCTCGACCTTAAGTTCAATATTCCTACAGAAAGATCCATGGCTAGCCTCATGTGCATTGATTGGCGGAATTTTCTATGGCTTGCACATAGCCCATCCCGATCGTCCCGTTTTTTGCCCCCTCGGTCCCGATCGTGAACCGAACGAAATAGAATTGGATCAACCTGAGGCTGAGGATGACTCCCCCCTCATTGTATAGGCATTTGCACATTTGTAGGCGGTTTTTTCCTTGCAGCTGCAACCGCCTACACAAGTCGTCCCCGTTCGGGCCAGCCCGGTTCCTCTGAGCACCCTGTCGAAGAGGAAATGGAGTCCACTCACATTTTCCTCCTATACTCTCACCCATTCAGTCTCATCTACGCGCACTTCCTTCAAAGGGCTCTCCTGAATATCCACAGTGATCAACCGAACTCCAGGAACTAGGTTTTTCGCGCGATCAAATCCTTTCCACGCATTTTGTTTAACATGCCTAGTCATTATTTTGGCAGCATCGAACTCCCCGTGTGCCTCAAAAAACAGCTTAGTAAAACACACCATG
>CAZIML010000259.1:0-1991 GCA_964540255.1 uncultured bacterium | reverse complement strand
TGGGCAATCCGTGCTTTGAGAGCTTTCGGATCTCCTTTGCCTCCGACAAGAGTCGTCTTCTCTTTCGTGATCGTTACTTGGTCCGCTTTTCCTAAAACATCGGCTTCTGCTTCGCGGAGAATCAACCCTTTGTCTTCAGTCACTAAAGTCGCACCTGTGAGAATGGCAAGGTCCTCTAAAATCGCTTTCCGCCGGTCTCCAAAAGCGGGAGCTTTCACGGCGGCGACTTTGATCGTTCCTCGGATTTTGTTCACAACAAGAGTAGAGAGGGCATCTCCCTCGATTTCTTCAGCGATGATCAAAAGCTCTTGACCTGTCGTCGCTACGTGTTGAAGAATGGGCAAAATTTCTTGAGCGGAGCTGATTTTTTTGTCGGTGATCAAAATATTGGGGTTATTCATCTCGACTGTGAGCTTTTCTCCATTTGTAGCAAAATAGGCGCTCAAATAGCCTCGGTCGAACTGCATCCCTTCAACGAGTTCAATGGTCGTTTCAGTCCCTTTTCCCTCTTCGATCGCAACAACGCCTGTTTTTCCAACTTTGTTGAAACACTCGGCAATCTTTTCTCCCACTTCGGCGTTGCCAGAAGCGCTGACGGTGGCAATATTGCGGGTTTCTTCGGCTTTCTTCACTTCAAGCGACATTGCGTCGATCTCTTTGAGAAGGGTCTCTAAGGCTTTATCCATTCCTCGTTTGATCGCGGTCGGATTGGCTCCAGAGGCGATATTTTTCACCCCCCCTTGAACAAGGGCTCTTAAAAGGATGATCCCTGTGGTTGTTCCGTCGCCCGCTTTTTCTTTGATTTTCGCAGCCACTTCTTTCCCCATCGAGACGCCCATGTTGAGAAACGTATCTTTGAGTTCGACATCTTTGGCAATGCTGTTTCCGTCGCTCGTGATGGTGGGGGAGCCCCAGCTCGCTTGGAGCCCAACATTGCGCCCTTTCGGCCCTAATGTGATAGCCACTACATCTGCCAAACGATCGATTCCGTCTCTCAGTGCGTTGCGTGCCTCTTCGTCAAAAATGATTTCTTTCGCTTTGGTCATAAGTACACCTCATTTAGTTTGATGACATACTACTCTATTGGTGAAATTTCTTGTAGACATCTCTTTTAGGAACATCTTTGAAACGGGCCGCTTGCTTGATCGCTTCTTTCAAGCTGAGCCCGTGGAGTTCTTGAAGCATCTCTACAAGCTCCTCCAAAGATAAATCATCGGCCCATTTTCCTTCACCGATCACCAAAACAATCTCCCCCCTTGGAGGGTGGGCTCGAAAGTGGGCGAGGAGCTGAGAGGCTTTGCCACGTCGGCACTCCTCAAAAGTTTTTGTCATCTCACGAACGACGGCCACTTCCCTTTCTCCGTCGATGAGCTCCAACGTTTCGATCAACCGCTCGGGACTTTCAAATGCGACGCTTGTCCCTGGATAGCTCATCGCTTGCCGGAGTTCATTGAGCGGTTTTTTGGGCAAAAAACCGAGGAATTGGAATCGCTTTGTATCAAAACCGGAGAGTACGAGGGCTTGGATCACGCTGCAAGGGCCTGGAATCGCACTCACCGGGATCCCTTTCTCGATGCATGCGTCGACTAAAATCTGCCCTGGGTCATTGATGCAGGGGGTTCCCGCGTCTGAAATGAGGGCCAGATTTTTCCCCCCTTGAAGCTCCAAAAGGATCCTCTCCAAAAGCTCTTTCTCTGTAAATTTATGGTAGGGGATCAATTTTTTTTTGATTCCATATCGATCGAGGAGGATGGAGCTTCTCCGGGTGTCCTCGCAGAGGATCAGGTCGGCCGACTCGAGGGTCTCTAAGGCCCGTTTCGACAGGTCGTCGAGGTTGCCGATCGGGGTTGCGACTACGAATAACAAGGTGAGTCCTTTAAGAAAAGGTGGCACTCGGATTTGAACCGAGGAATGGAGGCTTTGCAGGCCTCTGCCTTACCACTTGGCTATGCCACCAAAATGGGTTCCATTATCCGATAGAGGGGGTTAAA
>CAZIML010000258.1:322-1999 GCA_964540255.1 uncultured bacterium | reverse complement strand
ACTCACTAAACAAATCAATCGAGGCAACATAATTGGACTCCAAACACACTTATTGGAAAGTGTATTCGTTCAGTCTTTAAACGCCAAGATTTTTTCTGAGAACTTAAAGTTTAATACCTGGATTATGAATTGAGGACGGCGCGGATGTGCTCGCAGTTCTTGAGGCCGCAGGTGCACCCAAGAGGTTCTCCGAGAAACACGTTATAATGCTCGTTAGCGTCGAGCGGGTTGGTGACTCGGTAAAGCTGCTTCGACTCCTCTTTGATTTCCCAGTCGCGGAAATGGAGCTCGGCTTCAGTGACCGGTTCGGCTTCCTCAAGGGGCGGCTCGTTTTGGGTGAAGGCGCGGACCACTTGACAGTAGGCGCAGTTGCAATGGGGTTCCGCTTTAGGAAGAGCTGAGGTGTCCTCAAGCCCGAATGCTTGGGCGATTTTGGTGATCTTTTCTAATACTTCAGGAGGAAGGGGAGGGAGATCCGATTGGTCGGGATTGTGCTGCATCGCCGAGCCAAGAGTGTCGAGCCCTCCTTCTTCTTTAAAGGGGATCTTGAAGCTGACAGGCGGAAGAAAGGGCTGCTCCGCCGAACGGGCGTGCGCCTCGAAAATCTCATCGATCGTGGGTTTATCTAGGTGAGGAACTTCGACTTGAACGCGGTTTTGGAGAAGAACGATGAGGGTGTAGCGCCCTCCATCCTCTCTCACATGCAGGGAGGAGATGTTCTTCCAGGTCGTTGATAGATAAGGGGGGATGCTGAGAATAGTCGATGTAATTTTCATCATTTTGCCTCGTTTTACCCTTCATTATATCAATCTCCCTCCCCATAAGTCAATCAAATTTAGCACTCGATATTTAAGTGTGCTGAATTATCCCTAAAAGATTGATTTCCAGTGGAATAAAACAAATTCTTGCTTTCAGGGATAAGAAATCCTATAAGATGAAATTTTAGTCCCAAGGAGGTGGGGCGCCCCAAGTTATAAGATTTGAAGAAATGATTTTAATAGAGGTGTCTGATGATAGTGGCCAAAGCGCCGAACCGAAGTTATGAAAAAAGTGTTTCAGAGGATAAGAAAGTGTCTAGAAAAACCTTTGTGATTGATACCAATGTTTTGATCCATGATCCGGCAGCGATCCAAAAATTCAAAGATAACGATGTAGTGATCCCTCTCTCGGTGCTCGAAGAATTAGATGGTTTAAAGCGCTATTCGGATGAGTCGGGAAAAAACTCTCGCGAAGTGATCCGCTATATCGATTCTCTGAAAGCGGAAAAAACGGGCGATCTCCATAAAGGGGTTGTGATCCCAGAAGGTCCGAAAGTGAGAATCCACCTCGACGCGAATCCGGAAGCAAGCCATAGATTTCCTCTACCCCGAGATCGCAATAGCAACAAGTTCCTCCTGGTCGCCTTTCTTCTCAAGGAGAAAGGGGAGTCGGTGGTGATCGTGTCGAAGGATTTCGTCACCCGGGTGAAAGCCGAGGCGATGGATCTTGAGTCGGAAGATTATGAAAATCTGAAGACCAATTATGAGGCGATCTATAAGGGATTTCGGAGGATCGATGTGCAGAAACGGGACATCGACCTTTTTTACAAAGATGGAACGGTTCCGATGGCGGAGGGAGATTTCCGTCCGAATGAATATGCGCTGATGACCTCTCCTGAAAAATCATCTGCAGTGTGCA
>CAZIML010000258.1:0-312 GCA_964540255.1 uncultured bacterium | reverse complement strand
TAGCCAAAAGAGTCAAAAATTAGAGCCGCTTCTTCCTGTGACGAAAGATATTTGGGGGATTCAGCCGCTCAACATTGAGCAAAGATGTGCGATCGATCTTCTCTTGCGCGATGATATTCAGCTGGTCACTTTGATCGGTCCTGCAGGGACAGGAAAAACTTTGATGGCTCTTGCTTGCGGAATGAGGAAGGTGTTTGATGAGAATGTCTATTCCCGCATCTTGATTTCCCGTCCGATCGTTCCTCTCGGGAAAGATATCGGCTATCTCCCTGGGACAAAAGAAGAGAAGCTCTATCATTGGATGCAGCCGAT
>CAZIML010000257.1:0-2002 GCA_964540255.1 uncultured bacterium | reverse complement strand
TTTACGTTTGGTCCTACATCGTTTTTTCATGCTCGATGTTTGCGTCCGCCGTTCTCCTCATTATCTATGGCTATGCCAAGCGAGAAGATCTTGAGCCAACCTGGCACCGGATGGAGAGGGGAGTTTTCTGGCTTTTATTTCTGATCGCATTCGGAAATATGGTCAATACGCTGATCAAGTGCGGCCTCACCGCTTGTCCCTAAAAACCTTCGATTAGAGCTTCACCCGAAAAAAGTGATCATCAGGAAATTATACCGAAATAACCTGAAGAATCGGGAAGATGGCAAGGAGGCGCCCGAAATTTGAGTCAGCGAAGCGGCGCCGAAGGCTTGGGGTCCCTGAAAATGCCTCATTTTCGGGGTAAGCCGTTGCAGCTAAACTTAAAAAGTTTAGCGTAGGAGCAGTGAATGCGGCCCCCATGGATCAATGACTTCAATCCTATTTGGGAATGTTATCCCACGCCAACCAACACACTCTTTCCCAAGCGATCAAAAATGCATATTGGATCCGATCTGGGAAATTTAATTCGCCGGCTTCGCCGGAAAAATCAAGAACAAGAAACAAGAAAAAATCAATGTCCTGATGTCAAGTTCCAAGTGTTCAAGTGCCAAGTTTCTTAGAGAACTCCCGGCGAGCCGCGACGCCGATGCTCTCATGGACGTAGCCATAGGAGTGGTAGACGTCCACGCCAGAAGGGGCGGAGCCCCCAACAACCAAGTTGTAACCCTGGGTAGCTTCCTTAACGCGGGTATAGGTATAGACGTTCACATTCTGGGGATTTCCTGCCGAATAAAGGCTCTCTCCTCTGGCTATCTGACGATCAAAACAGACTGTAGCAGTCTCACTTAAGGAGGGAACTTCGAAATTTACAAAAGCTCTCTTACTTAAGTCTGCGACCATTTGAACTTGTTCTCGGTAGGTTCTATTCCGACTGCCAGGCAACACTGTGTTCGTATGCAATATCCAGTAAGGCTCATCGTTAGATCGCACATCCGCATGCTCCCGGCGAGCAGCATCCCAAAAATTTCCGAATTGAAGGGGATTATTATCAGGATAAAGTCTTTCTCCCCGATCGTTCAACGCCCGCTCTCCATAAGCCTTGACGCTCGCTTTAAGTTCGTTCACAGTTTCACGAGTTTTGAGACAAAGCGACCAAGTGTCGAGGTATTTAGTGTGAGTCCCGTCAAGTTTTTGCTCATCGCCCCAAACTGGACATTTACCTTTTAAAATTTGCGGCATATTTCGGGGTAAAGCAGGAACTTTATCGGGAAGGGCTCTTCTCCGCTCTAACGCTGTGTGCCAATCTGTTAGAATGGGTGGAAGCGGATCAATGTCAAATAGGGGCTGAACACCTAAGTCAAACAGCAAAGGAACCCTCTCCTTAGCCCCGGAACCGGGGTCCGTTAAAATTAAACCCTTTAAGGAAGACCGAGCCACAGATTCAATAATTGGATAGAGTAGACCTTTAGGCATGGATTCAAGTCTTTGTCTGTTCCCCTCTCGATGCAGCTGTTCTTCTATAAAGGGCGTAGTGAGTCGCCTTACCTGTTCTTGAGGAGTAATCCATTCTCTAGGCTGAGGGTGGGCTACAGACGGGGCTGGAATTGCCATAGATGCCATGTTTATCTCCTAAATATTAATTTTAGATTGTAAACAGCATAACAAACATTCTAATTATATTCATTTACAATTTGTACATTGTAAGCGTTTTTTTAAAATGTCCCTTTTCCGTTTTTTAGAAATGTCCCCTTTTTGGTAAGTCACAAGTTGTTGATTTTCAATATAAGACGAGAGTGAATTATCACACATTACAACTTTGGCACTACAAATCTTCAAAAAATCGTTGATTCAAAATATTCTTTAACATAGAATATGCGGCAAAAAGTTCAATGCTTGGGTTTTTAGTCATAAAAAATATCCCGATGTAGAATATGTTGGCGATTCACCCGCTGAAGTGATCAAAAACTATCCAAAATATTTGCGTGAGTTCATCAAGCACAGG
>CAZIML010000256.1:0-2009 GCA_964540255.1 uncultured bacterium | reverse complement strand
ATAATACATAAAAATAGATATATCAGAAAATCATAAGAAGTCCAAAAATTTTTACTTCAGCCTTCAGCGTTCAGCCTTCAGCCTTGAAAATAAACGCCCCGACCGCTGAATTCGATCGGGGCGCTTGAGGAGAGCAGAAAATTATTTGACTGTGATTTTGAGGGGGCGGGTCGCTTTCGCTTTCGCAAAAGTGATCCGGAGAATTCCATCCTCAGAGACCGCCTCGGGAGTTGCACTCTCGTCGATTTGGTTAGTGGGAAGGGGAACTAAGTAGGAATAGCGAAAAGCTCCCGATTTCGCCTCGATTGAGATCGACCCTTTCTCAAAAGTGATCTCAATATCTTTCCCTTTCACCCCAGCCACAAGCGCTTCAACAATGAAGGCATCTTCTTTTTCTGAGAGCGAGACCCCTGTGGGGCGGAACGCATTTTCTACTTCTTGGAACAGTGTTGCAAGTGACATACATTTCTCCTATTTTTCTGTGCTTGTACAGATACTTAGGATTGTATCGAATGGGGCGATTTATGTCTAGCACTCAGGAGCGCTGAGTGCTAGATTATTATCCAACGCCTTGAATTCCAGGATCTTGTTGTGGCGCCACAACGGGGCGAACAACGGCTGGAATGGGGGGCGGAGTTTTCCGTTGGAGCTCTTCTGCGCTCTTGACGCGGGCCCGTTTTTTTTCGGTATCCCAACTGCCGTCCATAATCTCTTTAATGTCGGTTGAATCGAGCGTTTCAAACTCCATGAGCATGTCGGTCATGAGCTGCACCTTATCCTTATTTTCTTCGAGGATCTGGAGGGCTCTTTTATGAGCTTCATCGATCAGGGATCTCACCTCTTTATCGATCGCTTTCGCAGTCTCATCCGAATAATTTTTCTCTTGGTAGCTAGCGCCGCCGAGATATTGGCCCGATTCGCTCCTTTCATCGTAGGTGACAAGACCTAAGGTATCGGTCATTCCCCATTCGCAAACCATGCTTCTGGCAATTTTAGTCGCCTGCAAAATATCGTGCTGAGCGCCGGAGGACATGTCTTTCACAAAAATCTCTTCGGCAGCTCTTCCCCCCATAAGGACGACGAGCTTGTCGAGCACTTCTTTTTTCCAGTAGCTGAGCCGGTTTTTGGTCGGCATAAAGTGGGTGGCCCCTAATGAAAATCCGCGAGGGATGATGGTTACTTTGTCGACCGGATCGCTATATTTCACGATGAGACCTGCGATCGCATGTCCCGATTCATGGAAAGCGGTCGTCAGCTTCTCGTTTTGATCCATTTCAAGGCTTCGTCTCTCTTTCCCGTAGCGCACCTTATCGGCCGCTTCTCTCACTTCGGCATTGGTCACAGCAGAGCGTCCTTTGCGAGCCGCAAGAAGTGCTGCTTCGTTGAGGACGTTTTCAAGATCGGCTCCTGAGGCGCCAGGGGTGCTCCGAGCTACGTCGTTCAGGTCGACGGATGCATCCATTTTAATTTTGCGAGCATGCACCTTCAAGATTTCGAGTCTCCCTTTGACGTCGGGAAGATCCAGGACGACCCGCCGGTCAAAACGGCCTGGGCGCAAGAGGGCTCGATCGAGGATATCGGGGCGGTTGGTAGCAGCCATTAAGATGACCCCTTCTTTCGTGTCAAAACCATCCATCTCAACGAGGAGCTGGTTGAGGGTCTGCTCTCTTTCATCATGGCCGCCGCCGATCCCTGCTCCGCGATGGCGTCCTACAGCGTCGATCTCGTCCATGAAAATAATACAAGGAGCGCTTTTCTTTGCAGTGTCGAACATATCGCGGATCCGGCTCGCGCCCACTCCGACAAACATTTCAACGAAGTCAGAACCTGAGATCGAGAAGAAGGGGCGGTCCGCTTCGCCGGCAACCGCTTTTGCGATCAAGGTTTTACCTGTTCCTGGAGGACCTACTAAAAGGACTCCTTTCGGAATCCGGGCACCAAGAGAGGTGAATTTTTGAGGATCTTTCAAAAAGTCGACGATCTCTTTCAATTCTTCTTTGGCTTCCTCA
>CAZIML010000255.1:0-2012 GCA_964540255.1 uncultured bacterium | reverse complement strand
TCCTTGCTCTTTTCCCCATCCTTCTCTATGGACAAGACTTGTCAAGAGATTCTTCTTGCAATCGCCCTGGATACCTGGGTTATTAACCCCAGAAAAGAAAAAAATATTTGCCAATATATATTTTTTCAGTACCCTGGAGCCTTCAATTAGGATTTAGCATGACCAGTGAAACAATTTGCGCCATGAAAAGTTTTCTCGAGGTGGGCACATTTCTATTAGCAGTCATGTTTCTCCTTCCTAGATCGGTCAAGAGCTGGAGGCTTTGGAAAAAGACAGATAAAGACGCCCACTTGGCTGCTTCGCTTGCTTTATCAATCATTGCATTCTTTTTACTAGCTGCCAACTTCGTTACTTTTATGAAAGTAGTATTGGATTATTAAAGCCCCTCTGAAAGCAGCCGAGTGAAAATCACTTATTTCAACCTCTTTTCCAGTTCTTCCCAGCGAAGATAATGTTGCTCAATCTGATTCTCTGCAATTCCAATTGCAAGACAAATCTCAGAGAGTTTTTTCGAGTCTTGAGCCACCTCAGGTTTCTCTAGCGCTTGATTCAAAACCCTCACCTCTTCTTCGAGCTTCATGATCTTCCCTTCCATCTCTTCGTACTCTTTTTTCTCCAAATAGGAAAGCTTTCCTTTAGGACGGGGCGCCTCTTCTTTCTTGGGCAATGACTTGGGCGAAGATGGGGGCGTTTGCCCTTTTTCCCACTGCGTATAGTCGGCAAAAAGATGGGGAAGATCAGGATCGCCAAGGGCCAAAACCGAATTGCAGATCCGATCGAGCATACACCGATCATGGGTGATCAAAACAACTGCTCCAGGAAATTCTAAAAGACTCTCTTCTAATGTCTCAAGCGTCGCAATATCGAGATCATTCGTCGGCTCATCGAGCAACAGTAGATCGGCCGGCTGAAGCATGAGGTGGGCAATCGAAATCCGAGCCCTCTCCCCTCCCGAAAGATTCCCAATCGTCATATCGAGAATGTCGGGGGAAAATAAAAACCGCTTACACCATCCATTCACATGCACTTCTTGACCTCGGAAGGTGACATAATCCCCTTTTGGCGAAAGAGCTTCTCGCAAAGTCAAATGGTGAGGAAGCTGAGCCCGATGCTGGTCGAAATAGACAATTTTCAAATCATCCGCCCTCTTGATCGTCCCTTGATCGGGTTCAATCGCTCCAGCAATGAGGCGGAGGAGGGTCGTCTTGCCAGAACCATTCGGTCCCATGAGGCCGATTCTCGTTCCCGGAGAAAGAGTGAAGTCGAGTTTCCGAAAAAGGGGCCGCCCGTTGATCTCTTTCGCCACGTTTTTGGCGACTAAGAGCTTCCGAGTCTCCCGTTCCGAGGCGGCAAAGTCGATCTTCGCCCTTCTTTGCTTGTTGCGCGACTGAATGTCTGCATACTGTTCAAAGATCTCTTGCGCTCCGTCGATCCTCGACTGAGCTTTCGTCGTCCGCGCCTTAGCTCCTTGCTTGAGCCAATCGCTCTCCTTCCTCGCTTTTGAGGCAAGCGAGCGCTCCTGCTGAAGCTGCCCTTGGAGAAACTCCTCTTTTCGGGCCAAGAATTCCCCATAAGGGGCATCGATCGCAAAAATCCCCTTCGGATAGGTGGGATCAATTTCCACCACCCGATTGGTGACATTTTGGAGAAAATAGCGATCATGACTGACCAAAAGATAGGTGGGAGCTTCTCTTGAGAGAAACTTTTCAAGCCAGAGAATCCCTTCTAAATCGAGGTGGTTGGTCGGCTCATCGAGCAAAAGAAGTTCAGGCGAGTTGATCAGCTCCGCCGCAAACCCAAGCCTCTTTTTCCAGCCGCCCGAAAGAAGAGACGCAACAGGCTCATCTCCCGTAAAGCCGAGCTTGCTCAGCCACATTTGGGCGAGCCGCTCTTTCTCATAGTCGGGAACTTCTCCTTTCACTGCGCGGATCAACACTTCTTCGGGGGAAAGATCGGGGAATTCGCACGGTTGAGGAACGTATCCAATCGTCAAGTCTTTCTTGGGAGAGAGA
>CAZIML010000254.1:0-2014 GCA_964540255.1 uncultured bacterium | reverse complement strand
CAAGGTGAGCGATTGTTTAGCGACTCTTCCGGTCGAAAGGGTGTTGGAGGCTGTTCAGAGCCTAAAATCTTCGCCCAAATATGTTTTGCGGGCGTGAGGGTCGTTGATCAAATCGTCGGTCGAGCCTGAGAGGATCACTTTTCCTTCTTGGACGAGATAAGAGCGGTCGACGATGGAGAAGATTTCCCGGGCATTGTGGTCGGTGATGAGGACGCTGATCTGTTTTTGTTTGAGGATCCGGATGAGCTGCTTCACATCGGCAACGGCAAGGGGGTCGATGTTGGCAAAGGGTTCGTCGAGAAGGAGGAGGGAGGGTTCTGTGACGAGGGCGCGGGTGATCTCGAGGCGCCGCCGCTCACCTCCAGAGAGGCTGGCCGCTTTTTTGGTTCGAAGGTGTTCGAGATGGAGCTCTTTAAGGAGCTGATCGAGGCGGGGACGGGGGTTTTTGAGGGGGAGAGTTTCGAGGATGCAGAGGATATTCTCTTCGACGGTGAGGCTCCGGAAAACGGAGGGTTCTTGAGCGAGATATCCAAAGCCAAGCTGGGCCCTTTTGTGAATGGGGAGATGGGTCACATTTTGTTGTTTGAAAAAAACTTCCCCTTCATCGGGACTGATCAGGCCAACGGTCATGTAGAAGGCGGTCGTTTTTCCTGCGCCATTCGGGCCGAGGAGTCCTACGATCTCTCCTGGATTCACATCAAATGAAAGGCCGTTGACGACAGTTCTTCCGTTGTAGCGCTTGGAGAGGTTCTTCACTTCTAAAAGTTTCATAAGTAGTTGTTGAAAAAGTCGTTGATGAAGTTTTGTTCCTCTAGATCAAAGGAAAAATGAACTTCTCCTTTTCCTTCAACGGTTTGATCTTCCCGGATGAGCACTTCGGTGGCGCTGAGAGAGAGCCCTTCTTGCCAAAAAAGGACTTTTCTCTCGGAGGAGAAGAGGAGCGTTTTCTCTTTTGGGTTGTAGGTAAGGCTTTCTGCGACGGCGTAGCTCTCTTTGTTTTGGATTTGGGAGGAGATGAGGTGGACGTGGCCGGTGAGGGTGAGAAGCTCCGGTTCAAACGCATCGAGCGTGAGGAGTCCTTGGTCGCCGTGAAGAGTGAATTGTCCGGGTTGTTCGATGATCACATTGTTGTTGAGGTAGATTTTGTTTTCTTTCTTATACCAGATGAGCGTTTCCGCTGTAAAATGGAGAGGACCTGAGGCGAGGCGCCCTTTCGGATTTTGATAGGTGACGATCTCTTGTTTTAAATCGAGCTGGATCTGATCGCCGTCGATATAGTTTTCCCCGTGAGTCAGATGGCAATTATTTTTCGCGATGAGTTGTTCCGAGGGGTGTTCTAAAATTCCGATGTCGGCTTTGAGGGTGATCTCATCGGGGAGGGTGCACAAAATATTCTCCAATTTTTCTATCGCTTCTGTTTTCTCCTTTTTTTGTGAGAGAGTGAGATCGGAGTGTTCCGATTCGATCATGAAGTGGGAAGTCTCATCCTGGGTCCAAATCTCTTTGCGGACTCCCAACCGCTTTTGGTGGGCGGGCTGGTTGGCGATTGGATTGTGGGTTCTCATCTCAATGCTCTCTTGCATCAGTTTCGTATAGGTCTCTTGATCTTGAGGCTGAGTCTGGATGAAGCACCAGTAGAGGGCGGCGGTGGCAAGAGAGATCAAAATTATAAAGCGGAGAAACATTGGACGGCCTCGTAGAGCCTCTCCACTTGAGAAAGGAGCGTTTTTAGGTCTGCGAAGGGGAGGACGGTCCCTGCATCTGACTTGGCCTGGGCAGGATTGGGATGAGCTTCAATAAAGAGGGCGTTGGCTCCAGCTGCGATTGCCGCTTTGGCAAGAGTCGGAATGAACTCTCTTTGCCCTCCAGAAGAGGTGCCAAGGCCTCCGGGGAGTTGGACTGAGTGGCTCGCGTCAAAACAGACGGGGAAGCCGAATTTCTGCATGATCGGAATAGAGCGCATGTCGCTGACGAGGTTGTTGTAGCCGAACGAGGTGCCTCGATCAGTGAGAAT
>CAZIML010000253.1:0-2050 GCA_964540255.1 uncultured bacterium | reverse complement strand
AGCTACAAGGCGGGAACGATGACCCTCCTCGACGTCCTTCAAGCTCAAAGTTCGCTCGCCGACGCCCGTTCGAAAAAAGCAAACGCGCAGAAAAATTGGTTCCTCTCATTGGCCGCGATTGCCTATGCGACAGGCTCTCTTTGCGCCACCCCCAATGAGGCGCCATGAGATTGAAAACGATTGGCTACACTCTCCTTTTTCTCACCTCGTGCCATAAAGCAGCTCCCCCAGTTCCCACTCCCGCCTACCCGGTCCGGGTCACTCAGGCGATTCAAAAAGAGGCCCCCATCTTCATCGAAGCGCTCGGCCACGTCGACTCAATCACCGCAATCCAAATCAAATCGAGGATCGAGGGAGAACTCACCGGTGTCTACTTCACCCAAGGGCAAGAGGTGAGAAAGGGAGATCTCCTCTTCACCATCGATCCCCGCCCCTATCAGGCGGCGCTGAAAGAGGCCGAGGCAACCCTGGAACAAAACCTCGCCAATTTAGCGCTCGCTGGAGAAAAAGTGAAGCGGTACCGCACTTTGGCGAAAGACGAATATTATTCCCAAATCGACTACGAAACCCTCCAAGCCAATTTCGCTTCCACCTCCGCTCTTGTAGAACAAAATCGAGCCCAGCTCGATAGCGCCCTCATCAATCTCAATTACTGCTGGATCTACGCCCCCATCGATGGAATGACAGGCCTTTTGCAAGTGGACTTCGGAAATCTCGTCGCCAATGACGGAAGCACTCTCACCACTCTCAATCAAATGGCCCCCATCTACGTCACCTTCTCGATCCCCGAGTTCCAACTCTCAAGAGTCTTGCGGCATCAAAATGGGGCCCCCTTGAAAGTGCTCGCCGCCTATGAAGATTTCAAGGAAGAGGTGTTTCAAGGAAACCTCTTCATGATCGATAATGCGGTCGATCCGAACACCGGCATGATCACCTTAAGAGCCCAGTTCGACAACACAAAACGGGAGCTATGGCCCGGACAGTTCATCCGAACCCGCCTTCTCCTCGACACAATCCCAAATGCAGTGATCATCCCCTACACAGCCCTTCAGCTCACCCAGAACGGCCCCGTAGTTTTTGTTGTGAAAGAAGATAAAACCGTCGATCAGCGCCCGGTTCAGCTCGGCCAAAGAGAAGATGGAAACATCATCATCTTAAAAGGGCTCGAGTCGGGGGAAACAATTGTCACTGAAGGGCAGCTCAACCTCTTCACCGGAGCAAAAGTGAGCATTAAGCCATGAATCTCTCAGAACCTTTCATCCGCCGCCCTGTAATGACCGTCCTCGTGATGACCTCGATCCTCTTTTTTGGCCTCGCTTCATATAAAATCTTGCCGGTGAGCGACATGCCGAACGTCGATTTGCCGACGATCCAAGTGACGGTGAGCTACCCAGGGGCCAATCCCGACACGATGGCGAATGCGGTCACCACTCCCCTCGAACAACAGTTCATGACGATCGAAGGGATCCAGAGTGTCTTTTCAACGAGCAACACCGGAAATACCAACATCATCCTCCAGTTCAGCCTGGACCGAGATATCGATGCCGCTTCAACCGACGTGCAAGCCGCTATCAGCAGAGCTCAATCGAATCTCCCTTCCAATCTCCCCAACCAACCCACCTATGAAAAGGTCAATCCTGCCGCCACTCCAATCCTTTAGTATGTCCTCCGTTCTCCCAACATGACTCTTGCCGATCTCTACGACTACGGCAATACATTCATCGGGGAGCGCCTCTCAATGGTCGAAGGAGTCGCCCAAGTCTCCACCTATGGATCCCCCTATGCTGTCAGAGTGCAAGTCGACCCTGAAAAACTGGCTGCAAAAAACATTGGACTCGATCAAGTCACCAACTCAATCCGCCTCACCAACGTCGAACTCCCCTTGGGAACTCTTTATGGCGAACGGGATGACTTCACCGTCAGCGTCGATGGGCAAATCTTACGCGCTCCCGGTTATGGTGAGCTCATCATCAAAAATAAAGAGGGAGATCTCGTTAAAGTCAATGACGTGGGAAGAGCCCTCGACAGCATCAAAAACGATAAGTTTTTC
>CAZIML010000252.1:0-2055 GCA_964540255.1 uncultured bacterium | reverse complement strand
GCCGGTGCGCGGCCGGATCGAAAACATCGTCTATCGCGAAGGCAGCTTCCTCAAACCGATGGATCCGACCCCTCGTCGACACCTCCGATCAGCTTGAAATCATCCACGGGCGCCACCCTGTGATCGAGGCCCATATCGGCAAAGCGGCGTTCATCCCAAACGACACTTTTTTGAGCCCTGAGCAGCAGCTCATGCTCATCACTGGGCCGAATATGGCAGGAAAATCGACCTATATCCGGCAAGTGGCGATCATCGTCATCCTCGCTCAAATCGGCTCCTATGTTCCCGCCGATTCAGCGCGAATCGGCCTCATCGACAAAGTGTTTTCCCGGATTGGAGCGAGCGATGATCTCGCCCGAGGGCAATCGACCTTTATGGTCGAGATGAGCGAGACGGCCAATATTTTGAACAACGCCACCTCCCGCTCCCTCGTTCTCCTCGATGAAATTGGACGGGGCACCAGCACCTATGATGGAATTTCGATCGCCTGGGCGGTTGCCGAGTATCTCCTCACCACCCACAGAAAACAGGCAAAGACCCTCTTTGCAACCCACTATTGGGAGCTGACGAAATTGGAAAACGAATTCCCTCACGCCGCCAATTTTCAGACAGCCGTGCAAGAGATCCCTTCGGGAATCGTTTTCCTCAGAAAAATCATCAAGGGGGGAACTGATAAAAGCTATGGGATTCACGTAGCGAAATTGGCAGGGCTTCCCCCCAAAGCGATCAAACGAGCCGAAGAGATGCTCAAAGAACTGGAGAAAAAGCCCGATAGCCAGCTCCCCCTCTTTCTCCAAACGCCCCAAGAACACCCAGCTCTTGCCGAGCTTTCCAAGATCGACCCGCTCAACCTCACTCCCCTTCAAGCCCATCATAAAATCTGCGAATTGACCGGCCTTGTTAAATAATCTCTCTTCAGATATCGCTAGGGGAAATGGATGAAGATGAAGATGACAAGGCTCTCGACAAACTCACCTCTCTAGAGGAGCTTGACCAATCGCTTGTGGTTGTGAGAATCCGGGGATGGATCCTCCTTGTCTTTTTTTCTCTCCTTGTTATTGCCATCGGCTCCTGGTCCTTTTTTGGAACCCTTCCGATCAGCGTGACCGGAAAATGCCTCGTCTTCGATCTTGAAAACGCCTATCAACTCCAAGCTCCCACTGAAGGAATCATCAAAGAAATTCGATATCGGAGCGGTGAAAAAGTAGAGAAGGGGACGGTTCTAGTTACATTTGACAATCCCCCATCCGAAGTGGTCGCTCCGGCAAATGGTGAGGTGCTATGGGTCAATGGAAAAGAGGGGTTGAAACCCGATCTTAATTACGAACTGGTTGGATTTCAAGGAGATGGAACTGTCAAAGACTTAACCATTATTGGATTTCTCCCCATGCGGGCTGGATTCGAGGTGGTTCCAGGGATGACTGCCCACGCATCGATCGACAAAGCGACCCCGGAAAAATATGGGATGATGGTGGCAAAAGTGACCCGCGTCGACCCGTTTCCTGTCGGGCCCGAACAAAGTACCATTCAAAAAATCCCCTCCAAAGCGCTTGTCAACTACCTGATCGATGGAGATCGTGGTCCGAAGATCATGGTTCTTTGCAAACCGGTGATCAATCCCCACAATCCTTCGCAATTGGAATGGACTTCTGAAGACGGCCCCCCCTACATGATTTTTCCAGGAGCTGTTGGAAACTTACAGATTACACTCGAAAACGTGAAGCCGATTACCTATGTTCTTCCAAAAAAATAGTCCTAAACGGGTCAAAACGCCTCTGGTGATCCAGATGCAGGCGGTCGAGTGCGGCGCTGCCTCTTTGGGGATCATTCTCGGCTATTTCGGCAAATATGTGCCACTCGAAGAATTGAGGATTGACTGCGCCGTCTCTCGCGATGGAAGCAACGCTTCGAATATTTATAATGCAGCAGAAAAATATGGCCTCAAGGTAGAAGGCTACCAAAATATGGCTGAAGAACTTCGCGAAGGCCCCTTCCCAATGATCCTGTTTTGGGAGCACAAACATTTTCTTGTTCTAGAAGGGATTAAAAAAGATT
>CAZIML010000251.1:0-2072 GCA_964540255.1 uncultured bacterium | reverse complement strand
GCCGGGAACTTGCTATGAAATCTATGGCACGAACAAAGAGGGCAAGAAAGTCGAAATCTATTTCAATCCAGTTGATGCAACAATCGTCAATGAAAATAAGGATTAGTCTAAATTTGATTTGGATATAAACCTTCTGTTTTTTGAAATATCTTTCGCGCCTAATTGAGTTTTAGTGAAAAAGTCTTCCTCCGATTTCGCTTGATTTTTGTGTGGGCATGTTTGCCGCAAATGAACAAAATGCGGCAAACAAAATCCCAAAAAAACGGTTCTTCCGACTTTCTTGTGCCTATAGAGGATAAAGTTCTAACTTCCCACAGTAGAACAGTATCGCGATTCGATAGTTTTCAAAGTTTCGATATCCTCTGGCGTTAGCTTTGATTGTCTGGACCTTAGAATTAAATCCTTCCATCATAGCATTGGTTATCTGATGTCTGAGATAGGTCAAAATATTGTCTAAGTGTCGCTTCATGAGTTTTGCTACGTCAGCCATCGGTTTCAAGCGAGAATGGGTGGCCCACCAGTACCACTGCTCAAAAAACTTTTTAGCTGAAGCTTGATAAGTATACGTCCAAAATTCTGCGAACTGTTCTTTGATCGACCATGCTCGTCCAGCCTTGAGATTATCCTTTCGAAGAGATTGAAATCTCTCTTTTTCATTATCGCTCATATTCTCAGGATTCTTCAGAAATAGGTATTTGGCTCCCTTCAAAGTCTCGTCACCTTCGCTCATAAACTCCTTGTGCTCTTTACGACGAACTTTGTCGACAGCCTCGTTTAAATATTTTGAGATGTGAAACTTATCATGCACGATATTTGCTTGTGGGGCATTGATCTTCGTGGATGTAATAAACGCATCCCACATATCCATCGCAACCGCGTCATTACCAGACCGGATTTCATCTGGAAGCTTTGCCCAGAGAGCGTTTGCGGCTTCTAGTGTGCGACCTTCGACAACGTCTAAGACTCTTTCTCCATCGATATCCACCATCAAGGAGGCGTACTTGTGGCCCTTCAAAAAGCTCTTCTCATCGATCCCAATATGTTTCAACTCATCCAACTCCCGACGAGATAGACCTCGCTCGACCGCGCGTGCCTGGATATGATGAACTTGATCCCAAGAGAGTCCCAAAAGCTGAGCCGCCTCTTTGATACTTTTTGCCGCCCTCATCACATCAATTGCGAATCTTTCAAATAACAAGGTGAACCGTGAATTGGGGCCGGCCCAAGGTACATGGATTGTTTTCACTCCATGCTCGGGGCACTCTGATCTCGGTACTCGGGATTTAATAATGGTCTGAAATTGCATCGTATCGAGGTGCCGCCACCGACGCTCCTCGCGATGATCTTTAATAGCACAAGATCTTCCACACTCAGGGCACTCGCCTCGTTCATCGGTGGGCCAATGAACGTCAATCTCCACATGTCGGTCAGCCATTTTAAGATCAACTTTAGCAACAACCCATGGAGGGAGCAGGCCGAGCAATAAGCTGTAATGTTTATGTAAATCGGATGATGTTTTCATCCGAAAATATAAGCTCATTTTTCAGGCAATTTTCAACCCACTATGCCGTGCTTCCCACAGAAAAGTCGGAATACCCGCTTTTTCATTTTATGACCTCCATTTCCTGTATTCAGTAAATGGAGAATTTTTAAAGTGGAGACTGGGTGAGCCTGACCATGATTCCCAGAGTGCTAAATCTGGAATCCCAGGAGCGACTAATTGAGAAATATAATAGCAAAATGAGTTTTTCATCGCCTGCCCACTCATGGGCAGGATGCGATAAAAACCAATCAAAAAATGATCCATTTAGTAAGCATGAAACTCACAAAGCCACTATTCACATTGAACCCTATTGCTTTTCAGATTTATTGCTACCTATGGAAAAAACTGGAGGCACTACCACCAGAGGCCCAGGCCAGACGAGCGAATAGGGATTTCAAAAGCCACTTGGAGCTAAATCGCAGAGTAGCCCTCCCGGCTTTCTTGAACATTTTGTGGCTGGAATCTAGGTTTCGGCAAGCCCATTGTTGGTCGGGATGATGTTTTTGCTTCCGAAGTGGGTTGAGGCTCC
>CAZIML010000250.1:218-2081 GCA_964540255.1 uncultured bacterium | reverse complement strand
AACCTGCCAAAGCTTCAGGTGCAGTTAGCATAGGAAAATGACCAGAATTGAATTCATAAGAAGCGATTTTCATCTCTTTTGCGCGACTGACCATAGCATCTAAAGCTTTATCTTGAGAACATTTAATGTAGACTTTGTCGATATTCGAAAAAGATGTATTCCTGAGATGTAATTTTTGCTGAAAACTTTTTAGCGGGTGAGGCGTTGACATTTTTTCAAACCATCTCATCATTTCAGGAGCATCAATTCCATAACTTTGAGGAGTCGCTGCAGGAACTTCCCACCCATTTCCTTCTTGGGCACTTTTAGAAAGAAAAGAGGAGATCTCAGGCCCAACGGCGTCGAACATACTTTCCCCATCTTTCGGCAGAACTCCTGCTATATAGATTAATTTTTTAATTTTTTGAGGAATTCTATCAGCAACACCCGTGACTACCATGCCACCATAACTATGACCAATCAAGACGATATTGTCCAATTCCTCATATTCAATAGAATTCAAAATATCTTGAATATGGGTTTCTAAATCTATATCAGGAGAAGAGAGATGTTTTCTTTCTCCTAGCCCAGTTAAGGTTGGAGATAAAACTACGTTTTGTTTGTGCTCTAAAATAGTACGCACTTTTTTCCAACAATTTCCTCCTATCATCCCTCCATGCACAAGAACAAAATTTGACATACATTTCTCCAATTTAGAGCCATGAATTTACCTCACGAAGAAATCGCTGTCAAATGGAGGCGACGCCAAATCGAGGAGGGCAAAGCCCTCGCTGCCGCAACCCTTGGGGCGGCTTAAGCTGCTTACCCAAAAGGGGTTGTGCAACAGACCAATCAATAGGAACGAGCGTCAAAAGCAAATAGTGATTTTTCGGTTCAGAAACCAGAGTGAACAGCTCGCTCGAAGCGCAATCTCGGCCGTTCACGGCCGAGTTAGCCGAGCTGTCTAACTGATGTGCGGCAAGGCACTTGCCGCCCCTTGGCTGAAGAGAATCCCCTTCCTTCAGGAAGGGGTTCTTCAATT
Organism: uncultured bacterium; assembly: GCA_964540255.1. Taxonomy (GTDB): domain Bacteria; phylum Chlamydiota; class Chlamydiia; order Chlamydiales; family SM23-39; genus REEB52. Next base: position 1,060 of record CAZIML010000250.1, on the reverse strand, counting down.
GCAGCCATAAAATAATCAATTGGATATAGTTTATACTGGAAGACTTTAGGTTCAGGGAAAAGAATGAGAAAAAAATGGACATTGGATGAGATCGCCCATAGAGCGATGCTGGAGCGAGGATTCATTCCCGACTTCCCTCATGATCTCGAAGTGCAATCGGCCTCCATCAATCATCCCGCTGAGCCCCCTTCCTCGATCCGGGACTTAAGAAAACTCCTCTGGGTATCAATCGACAATCCCGACTCGCGCGATCTCGATCAGCTCACCTTTGCAGAACCGGGAAAGATTTATGTTGCGATCGCCGACGTCGACGCGCTGATCAAGAAAGGGACGCCGATCGATCAAAGAGCTGCCGCAAACACCACCTCGGTCTACACACCGACCCACATTTTTCCGATGCTCCCCTTAAAATTTTCAACGAATCTCACCTCTTTAAATCCCCAAACCGACCGTTGTGCGATCGTGGTTGAAATCGGGATTAGCAAGGAGGGCCGTTTTGATCTGATCGACCTCTATCCCGCCTACGTTCATAACCAGGCCAAACTCGATTACATGACGGTGGGAGCGCTTCTCGAGCATCAGATTGGTAGACACCCGATCCCTCCCCTTGCTGGTTTGAGGGAGCAGCTCCTTCTCCAAGATGAGATCGCCCAAAAAATTCAAAGTTTTCGAAATCGGCAAGGGGCCCTCGAGTTTCGGCAAATTGAACTGCAGCCTCTGATTGTCGATGGAATCCCAGTGGGCCTTGAAGAGAGGGGGCGCAATCGGGCCCATCGCCTCATTGAAAATTACATGATCGCGGCCAACGTCTCCTCCACCCGTTTTTAAAAGAAAGAAATCTT
>CAZIML010000250.1:0-208 GCA_964540255.1 uncultured bacterium | reverse complement strand
TTTTACGCCGAGTGGTCAAAACGCCGAAAAAATGGGATCGGATTGTGATTTTAGCAAAAGAGTATGGGACCATTCTCCCCCCCTCGCCCGACCCAAAAGCGCTCCGCCAATTTTTGATCGAGCGGCAAGAGGCGGCCCCGCTCCAATTTCCCGATTTATCCCTTGCGATGATCAAACTTTTAGGAAGAGGCGAATACATTCTCTCTCT
>CAZIML010000249.1:0-2113 GCA_964540255.1 uncultured bacterium | reverse complement strand
TCCCGACGACGAGCTTCAACTGAGACAATATGGACACTCCCAGCCAGGAGCGCAAAGAGAGAAAGGATAACGACAACCAAGAACATGCCCAAAGCAATCCCTACGAGTCCACTTGGCCATGGACCGTGACCAAAAGAAGAATAATGCCCTCCACGGTAAGAGGATTGAGATGCTGAGATGATGGCAATGGTTGCAGCGGATGACATAGTGATGTGTGTTAAGTATAAAAACTTGGCATGAATAAATTGTTACCCTTCTTCGAGTTGCAGGCGTTACATGCGCCTACCATATTTCCTTTGCTTGATGTGCCACCCTTTGAGATCGGAATCTTGTGGTCAACCGTCCAGAAATCCCAGGGCGTGCTGTAGTTGCAGTAGTGACAGATGCCGTGCTGCTTTATAAAGGTTTTTAATCTCCATCCGTGTCGTGAGGCCGCTCGTTTCTGCTTCCGTCTCCACGCTCTCTGTTGTTTCCTTGCTTCCTTATCCCTAACCGTTTTTATTTTAGGGAAGTCCTTGCTCGCCTTCATACTTCTTTAATTAACCAGCATGTCGAGAGCTTCCGCATATTTAGTGATAGCCTTGCTCGTTGGGCTATCACCAAGGTTGTCAGCGATGTCTGCGATTTTTACCGTGGTGGCCATGGGATTTGTTTTGATACGTTCGATGTATCTTGCATAATCCTCTTCTTTACAATGAGTAAGGATGCAGACCGCTGCTGCTATCTCCGTGCCAAAGAGGTCCTCTATCTCTTTAGGCGTCGCATCCGAATCTTCCAAGACATCATGAAGAAGCGCTATCACCTTCTCCGTATCACTCTTCACCTCCTGCGAGACGCGGATAGGGTGGATGATGTACGGATTTCCATTACGGCGTTTCTTGCCCGCATGTTTCTTGGCGATAAATTTTAGCGCTTCTTTATACATAATGTTTTCTTCATGATTTAGATCCCGTAGCCCACTCGATTGCGTGAGCAGATATGAATCTCATCTTTCGATGAATGACTGACGGTTTTTCTCCGCCATACCCCGCAAGCGAATGGGCTACGAGAGGGGAGAGACTCCCCAGATCGTTAGACCTTCAAAAGTTTGGCAACGGCACGAAGAACCTGAAATGCCATCTTGGTATTGGCTGCCTGTTCTTCTGGAGTTGTTTTCTTGCTCTTGGCTGTCTTTTCAATATGAGAAATGGCTTCGAGGAGAGCTTCAGCGTCAGCTTTGCGTACTTGCATATGTGCATGTGTTAAAAGGGCGGTAAATCCCGCTCAGCGATGAAAACAGGAGTGATGCAGGAAACCAGGCCGCATCGGTTTTCGTCGTCACCGCTGAGCGAGAACCTAGGCGATTAGGCCTAAGTCGTCACCAATTCTCCAATGAGCACGTTCAAACGCTTCATCCTGTGTTCGTGCTTCTTCTTGCATTCGCCCTCACCCTTGCAGGACCACCCACGATACTTCACCGACTTGGGGATGATGCCGTCGCCTTCGTTCAAGCGCGTACGCTTGGCACGATCTTCCGCCTTCCAGTTGTTCTGCATCATGTTGCGCTTCTTTACGTAGTCTTTTGATGCGTGTTTTGTGAATGTAGACATAGAAATTTAGACAATCTCGACCCAATCTTCGGCCATCAGGTCTGTTTGTGAACAGAGCCATGGCACGCATTCATTCTCCTTTGTCGTCTCACCAAATTGCTTGGTGGAGCCACGTGGACAGACGATATAGACGTATGGGCGCGTCATCTTGCTATTCTCATCAGGAAATTGCATGAGGATAAACATCCCGTTTCCGTTCCAGCCCTTTCGAGTCACGCTGGCACCGTCCTTCATGATCCGGAGAGCCTCAGAGAAGTCCATCGTACCGTCTTCTTTTTTCATAGTCTTAAACAACTTTTTTATTAGTATGAGCATCAAGAACTTTACGCATCTTCTTTGCTTCTTTGGTAAGAAGTAAGTCTGGATCTAACCCAACTTCCACACTCCACTCCGAAAAAAGAGCAATAGCTACCTTATTAGCCTGAATAGCTAAATCCTCAGCCTGCTGATGTGTAATTGTATCGTTATTTTGCGCTTTCTCACGGCTGTCAAACACTCCTTCAATCCCGTAGCTGGAGTATCGT
>CAZIML010000248.1:0-2153 GCA_964540255.1 uncultured bacterium | reverse complement strand
GGAACAGCAGGAGCAGATGGAGGAGGAAGAGCAGCAGTAATGACAACAAGTGGAGCAATCACAAAAATTAAACACATCAAAAGACACGAAGAAAAGCAATCTTCACCCATTCAATCAACTCCCTTTGATCACCTTCGGACCTGTTTGCCCCACAAATGTCCGGATCGATATCGATGAGGAAGATGCATGGAGATATCGAAAGGGAGCTCCTGCGATGGGCTATGTGAGGGGAAATAGCTCGATCTGCTTCCCTCTAAAGTTCGTCAGAGTCGAACCGCTTCTCGTCCCCAAACAATCGCTCACCGGCTCTACCTCAGAACAAACCGATACCCGGGTTTTGCAAGTGATCTACTCGTTTGAGTGTAAAGATCTTCCCGTTTATGTGGGACAATTCATCGATGTCTATATCGAGGCCATCCCCGCTGACACGAGGTACCAGAGTGAAAAAAACCGTTGCTATTAGCCTGGTTTTTCTCTGTGGATGCATGGTGGGTCCTCGCTATGAGCTGCCTCAAACGGAGTTCGCACCGGAATTCAGCGAAAAAGAGGAGGGTGTGGGGGCGCCAGTCGATCTAAAAGAGTGGTGGACTCAATTCAACGACCCAATTCTGAATGGGATGATCGATGAGGCGATCGAAAAAAACTACGATTTACGGATCGCAGGGGAAAAAATTGAGGAAGTGAGAGCCCGCTATCAGTTGGCATCGGCGAATTTATGGCCCGAAGTGGATGTAGTGGGGGGGATGAATCGCTCGAGGACGAGTCAAACATTGATCGATGCTCCAATCTTGGGTCCCCCAGTGCAAAACTTCTTTCAGTTAGGGTTCGATGCCTCTTGGGAAATCGATCTATTTGGAAGGCTGAGAAGCATTCAATCAGCCGCTGAATATGATTTGGAGGCGTCGCAGGAAAATTACCGCAACGTCTACATCTCCCTTTTGGCCGAAGTGAGCCGCAATTATGCCTTTTTCCGCGCAGTTCAGCAAAGAATTGGACTCACATTGGAACAAATCCAAGTAGGACAGGATCTCCTTTTGATGGCGGAGGTGCGCTATAAAGCAGGACTCAACTCAGAAATCGACCCACTCCAAACTTTGTCGGAACTCGATACGTTGAAAGCGAGTCTGCCTCCTTTAGAGGCGCAAAGAAATGAATCGCTTTATGCCCTTTGCGTACTGCTCGGGAAAGAGCCCGAACAGATCCCAGAAAGCTGGTATCCGTTGCAGCCGATTCCTCAAGCGGGTGGAAAAATTCCAGTGGGACTTCCGTCCGATCTGTTAAGACGAAGGCCCGATATCCGGCAAGCAGAGAGGCTCTTGGCTGCCGCTACCTCGAGAGTGAGCGCTTCAATCGCCCGCCTATTTCCCACCTTTTCGCTGACCGGCTCGTTCGGCTACCAATCGGAACAAAGCAGCCAGCTCTTCAATGCCGCAAGCCAAGCTTGGTCGATCGGACCGAATCTCTTTTGGCCCTTCATCGATTTCGGCCGGATCCGCGCTGATATCGACTTCACAAAAGCGGTCCAAAGAGAGGCCCTTTTAAATTACGAAAAAATCGTCCTCGACGCTCTGAGAGAGGTGGAGGATGCGTTAGTGGCCTATGGGAAAGAGGAGCTGAGGCTCAAAGAGCTCAAGGGTCAAGTTGAGGCTCTTTCTGAATCAACTCGATTGACTCGGGCGCTCTACGAAGCGGGGCTCGATTCATTCAGCTCACTCCTGAACGCCGAACAGCAGCTCCTTTTCGCCAAACAAACACTTCTGACAAGCGAAGAGAACTTGAGCGAATTTTTGATCGCGATCTACAAATCGCTCGGGGGAGATTGGCCATGCTCCGCTACGCGCTAAAAATGCTCATCGGCGATCGGGCGAAATATATCGGAATTATCCTTGGTCTCAGCTTTGCTTCCTTCATCATTACGCAGCAAGCGGCGATTTTCGTTGGGATCATGTCGCGCACCTTTGGCTTCATCAACGATACGGCTCAAGCGAACATTTGGGTTATGGATAGCAAGGTGCTATACATCGATGACACAAAACCGCTCCGCGATACCGAATTGCAAAGAGTGAGAAGCATCGAAGGGGTTGAATGGGCTGTCCCTTTTTACAAAGGACTCATTCGGGCCAGGCTTCCGAGTGGCAATTTTCAAACTTGCG
>CAZIML010000247.1:0-2164 GCA_964540255.1 uncultured bacterium | reverse complement strand
AAGCACGGGACCAAAGGAGTTAGATCGCCACACCGACTCTCGAGAGCTTCTAAGGAAGCACCCTCCCATTTAATTTATAGATGGTTACCGCCAAAAAAATGACAAAGACGGGGTGGATTTATCACATTATTTAGAGAATGAACTGCCCGACGAACAAGCAGAAGTGATTGATACAAAACCTTTGTCACAATGGCCGATCACTATCTGGAGACTGGATAGCAGCTCCATGATTGCGGTCGTTGCATTGAAACATTTAGCGCCGTTTTGGGACGAGAAAAAAAGCCCTCTGGCATCTAACACGTGGTTGATGAGGAGAAAAGTTTAATGATAGTGGTTGGCTCTATGTCAAAAAAATGGAATCAATTAATCATCTCTCTTTTGCGGATCCCTATGCCATCGTCTGCTCTTGGAGCAGAGGCGATTATTTGCATTATTTGGTTGATCAAACGGTCCATGTCATTTTCAATTTTGGGCGCAAGGGTTTTTGTCCATTTTTGCAGATATCTTGAGGCTATTTGCGAAGTTGAAAGTGCAGACAGTGTCATTAAATCTCTTTCTGAATGTTGATCGATCAGAGCAATTGCTATGAATCTTGTCAGTTCTTCTCGAATATTGGGGAAGAGATCTTTACATTCTTGAACCCATCGAACTGTGTGTCTCCCAAAGATCTGATCAAAGATTGGATCGTTTCCTAAGAGATTTCTCCTATGCTGAACCATTTCTCTCCCCATTTGACCCATCAATTGATCCCAGACAGGGCGGGTCAGCGCTATTTGCTCATCAAGCAATTTTGCATACTTCATCGCGATTGGGAGTCGCTCCTTTTTATACATCGGACAATCAAATTCATTTTTCCTCACATTCTCGAGGATCTCGCCCAGTGTGGCGGTTCCTCTTTCGTCGATTTTTTTCGTTATGATGACCATTGCCATTCGCATAAATTGATCGAGACCATTTTGAAAAACGGATGCATTCTTGATAAAAAGGGGGTTGTGATCAACGCCGATTTGAATCTCCTCGGGAGAAAAGGTAGCTTCAATCTGCTTCACTAGGTAAGGGTGAAAAGATCTATGATAAGCGATTTCGATTTTTTCGTCCTGGCTATCCAAACGGGATCCAGTTCTTTCAGCTACTCTCCTTGCGATATCAGGCAAGTACTTTGGTTTGAGTGCATGCGCGAGTGTTTCTGCTGCAGGAGAGACATGTTGTGCTGGATCGATTAGTAATGCCATAATTAAGCCTCATATTTGAAATGTGAGGAGCACTCTATCATGTCCCTTGATTTGCTTCAAAAAAAATCCACTACTAGTCATAAATCAGCAATCTGTATAAATTGCTCCCGATTTATATGCGGAGGATTGTCATGGCGTCAAATGTAAGAGCTCTTGAACCGTTCCAACATAGTTTAGTGGAGGGGCCTCAGACGGCGGCTGCGGGTTCCTCGATAACCTGTTTGCCGTCTGAAACTTGTGGGAAAATAGCTGAGTATTTGGATTTCTGCGATCTACAGGCGTTTGCCAGAGCAAGCTGGCCCTTCCGCGAGATTGCGATGGAAGAGCGAATCACTAGAGCTCAGGGGGGCTACGAATGTGAAAGAAAGTGGAAAGCTCTCAGAAGGATTAGTGGCGACTTGATGAAAGGATTTAGCCAGGATGGTATGGTGAACCGGGCGATTGAAATCGCGAGTGGAATTATCGGAGAGCAGCAGCAAGCCGATGCTTTATGGGATATTTCCCAATTTTTTTTGGATACTGGAGATACTAATAAAGCAATTCAAGTCATGGAAATAATTCATAATCAATCTCCAAAGGACGAAGCCAAGAAAGTTATTTCTATGTCTCTGGCTAATGACGGTAATTATGATCAGGCGATTTCCCTTGCTGGGACGATTCATTTCGAATGGATGGCTGAAAGAGCGTTAGAAGACATTTGCAGCTCTCTCGTTCAAAGAGGCCATTTCGATCAAGCTATTGAACTCGCGAAGACAATCCGTCGTAAGGTAAGGCAGGCTAGCTTGTTCTGCAAAATTGCGACTTCTCAAGTGCGGGGTGGCGATACCGAGAAAGGTCTTGAGACTGCACGCTTGATCCCTCTTGAATGGGAACAATGGGCTATTCAGGAGATCTATCAATGTTTAGTGGACGTTTGCTCATATGACAAAGCT
>CAZIML010000246.1:0-2193 GCA_964540255.1 uncultured bacterium | reverse complement strand
TTTTTTATAATGGTTAGTATGGAAAATCAGGCGTTTACTATGAGCTATAATGAAGAGGCAGGACTCAACTTTGCCCACCTCACTGATGAGCTCAGCTTTTTTCCCTTCTCCTGCGTCAATGGCTACTTCTTCCTATGGGACTCGGAGCTGCCAGCTCCTCCCGAAGAGGAAAAATGGAGCGAAAAACCAGAAAACCTGGTCCGTAAAGAAATCAGAAAAATAAAAGGTCACCGAAGATAACGGGCCGTTTTCGATTTTTTCGATCGGGCTACCTCTTCAGGCGTTCCCTGAGCCATCACTTGCCCCCCCTCTTCCCCCGCGTCGGGACCGAGATCGATCAGATAATCGGCATTCCGGATCAGGTCGATGTTGTGCTCGATGATCACAAGGGTATTGCCTCGATCGGCCAGGGCATGGAAGATTTTCAACAGTTTTAGCACATCCTCAGGGTGAAGGCCGACGGTCGGCTCATCAATCAGATAGAGGGTGTTTCCTGTGTCTCTTTTCGAAAGCTCGCGAGATAGGCGGAGCCGCTGCGCTTCGCCGCCCGAGAGTGAGGTGAGCTCCTGTCCGAGCTGGAGATAGGGGAGTCCAACTTCAATCAGCTTCTCAAGCCGTTTGGCAATTTTCGGAATGGGAGCAAACCAGTCGAGCGCTTCTTGGACCGTCATTTGGAGCACTTCCCCAAAATGTTTCCCTTTATAGCGCACTTCTAGTGAGATCGGATTCAGCCGGTGGCCGCGGCATGCTTCGCAAGGGATCCGGACCGAGGGGAGGAATTGAAGATCGACCGTCTTGTACCCAAGGCCCCAGCAGGTGCGGCACATGCCGCGGAGGTGGTTGGGGCTAAAGTGGCGGGGCTGGAGCCCTTTTGTGAGGGCAAGGGGAAGAGCTGCGTAGTGGGCCCGGATGAGGGGCTGGATCTCGGTGTAGGTGGTGACGTCGGCGCGCGAGGTTTGCCCAATGGGGCTCTGGTCGACCGTGATGATCTTGTCAAACTCTGGGTGTTTGTGAAGATAGGTCATGAGAGACGACTTGCCAGAACCGGAAACGCCGGTAAGACAGGTGATCACTCGCTTCGGAATGTCGACGGTGATGTTTTTGAGGTTATGGAGAGTCGCATTGGCGATCCGGATCATTTCTTTCGAGGTTCTTCTTTTTTGAGGAATGGGGATTTTTTTCCGCCCCGAAAGATAGGCTCCTGTGAGAGAGTTTTCATTGGCGAGGATTTCAGGGAGGGTGCCGCGGGCGGTGATGAGCCCCCCTTCCTTCCCTGCTTTGGGGCCAAAATCGACGAGATAGTCGGCGATCTGAATGGTCATCGGATCGTGCTCGACGAGGAGGAGGGTGTTGCCAAGATCGCGGAGGTTTTTTAGAGCGGTGTTGAGGAGTTCGTTGTTGTAAGGGTGGAGGCCGATGGTGGGTTCGTCGAGGATATAAAGGCACGAGGTGAGGCCAGATCCGAGCTGGCGGGCGAGGCGGATCCTCTGGAGCTCGCCGCCGCTCAAGGTGGGGGCCGAGCGGTCCAGCGAGAGGTAATGAAGGCCGATCGAGAGGAGAAAATCGAGGAATTTCAACGCCTGGGAATGGGTCTCTTTGAGGTACTGAGGGGGCTTGAGGGAGGCGATGAAGGCGCGCCCTTTTTGAATGCTGAGGGCGCAAAGATCGGAGATCGAATGGCGCTCGATCCGGACGTTGCGGGCGATCGGGTTGAGGCGGGAGCCTTTGCAGGCAGAACAAGTGTGGGCCCTCATGATCGGAAGGAGCGCTTCTCGGATGTCGCTGCTAGCCATCCGGGCGGCGGCGGCAAGGACGGGGTGAAGACCGAGCCAGCGGACCGTGAGCCCTCCTTTGAGTTTCACCTCAGGCCCCCCATTCAGGATCAGCTCTTTTTCTTCCCCCACTTTCCCAAAGTATTGGTCGAGGAGCTTGTAGGCGCCGCTCGTCCCTTTTTCTTTGAAGAGGCGATCGGCGATGTCGTAGATGGAGCTTTTCTTAAACTTTTTGTCTTCTTCTAGATGGGCTCCATAGGTAACGCCAAGCCCTTGGCATTCAGGACACATCCCCGCATCGTGGTTGAAGGAGAATGTTTGGGGAGTGATCCTTTGCATCAAGGTGAGATCAAAGATGAGATCCTCACTCTCTCTTGCGACAATGACTCTTCCTTCAATTTTAGAGAGCGCTTCATAGAGC
>CAZIML010000245.1:0-2198 GCA_964540255.1 uncultured bacterium | reverse complement strand
CTCCCAGGGTGGATGGTCAATCCACCAGTCGGGGTCTAGTTATGTCATGTCTATATGTCAAATACTCCAGAGATCAACGAAAATTTTAACCAAATCGGTACGTGGGATACCCCAAATAATGTTGTGAGAGATGATGAGATCGAATATAAGGCGCTCTTCTCTGTCAGCGGTATCCAATGGCGTTTAAACAACCTCTTGGGCAACGTGCTTACAACGGTGGATGCTTCAATCATAGATCCAATTCAGCGCAAAGCGGTGAAGGATATTATGAAGCGTCACGTGTGGGCAATGATGACGGAAGTTAGGGAAGAAGCGTACAATCCGCCCAATGTAAGTTCAGGTAGCGTAGTAAAGAATAAAAAATAAAGCCTAATTTAACCATTAGGCCTCGCTGGGAGAAGGTGATGGTGTGCAATCTTCCTCTTGAAAAAGAGGGCGCGTGAAAGACGCATCATCTCTTCCCAGTGGGTGTAGCTCCAGTTGGTAAGAGCATTTTCGCCTCGTCGCGAAAAAGGTCAACGGTTCGAATCCGTTCATCCACGATCAGGGAGGAGAAAAAAAGGTGAGGAAAAAGAAGTTTCAGGTTCGGATTCGCATCGTGAAGTCAGCTCGTGGCAAGAAGCACAAGTTCACGATGGTCTGCAAGGTCGAGAGGGCGGTCTGCCATGGATGACAAGTACGTGTGCCTCGCACTCGTCGCGCTCCTGGTCGTCCGCATCGTGCTCTTCAGGCGTCCCAGGAGGGTGTCATGAAGGTCATGAGCCTCAGCCGCAAGGCTGCCGTCGAGCTCATCGGCTACCCTCCTTCTGCAATCCCTGCGCTCAGGCTCGTGGCGTACCACGCCACCGCTGCCCGAGTTGAGGTCGTCCTCGGGTCTGAGACCATTCTCGTCCCTCTCGGAGACCTCGATCTCCGGCACGAGAGCATGGACTCCCTCAACCTCCCTCAATCGGCCAAGAGTGGGGCCGACGGACACCAGCGCGCTTCGGCGGCTGCGCCCTCGGGCGGAGAAAGGCAAAAGGTGACGGCATAAAAAAACCGTTTTTCAATACTTCCTTAGGGGGCTTCTAAAAGACCCCCTTTACTGTTTCTAAGAAGGTATTGGCTTACCACTTGACAAGTATTAAGGAATGTGCTACCTTTCACTACGGAGGTTAAGGTCGTTCTCTGACAACTGAATAGCCAAAAACGCATTCTATATTCTACATTCTTTAATTTACAGTTTACATTCTACATTATGCCAGTTGATATTTTCTCCCAAGTAAAGCCAGAAGAGACGAAGTGGTTCACCTTCAAAACGGTTGGTGATGCGATTCAAGGAACCTATGTAGGCATGGGCGAAATTGCTAAAGATAATTTCGGTAATCGACAAATTATTTACAAATTGCTCGACGCTGAAGGGACGACTTGGAACATCGGCATCAAGGAAGATAACAAGGCCTTCGTGAACCGGATGGCGGAAATTCGTTTTGGTCAGATCGTTGGCATCAAATACGGTGCTAGCATCCCCACTGCGAAGGGCAACCCATTCAAGAAATTAGACATCTATGCTTCTCCAACGGAAGTTGACGAAGCCTGGATGAAGAAACAAGCAGCCGAAATTGAAGCACTTAAACGTCTTGATGCCGTTCAGGGTGCTGCTACATTGGCTGCGGACGTTGCAGCGGTTACGGCTCCAGAAGCCCCAGCTGCTCCAAAGGATGGACAGCCCTTCTAAAGAAGGCTGACCCATTGGCTATTCAGTTGTCTATAACGACCTTATGCGTGCCTTACGCAGCGATACAAAAGCGACAACGGAAGTTGTGCCTCCTGTATTAACAGAAAAGAAACGGATGGGGCGACCTCCTGGAACTAAGTTAAAAACGACAACAAAGACAAACTTTTCAAAAATGACATCAAAGGATCTAGGGCTCAAAGATCGTCGCGCACGCTGGACGGATGACGACATTAAACGATTCCATGATCTCTATACTCAGGGTGCAGATCGCAAACTCATCGTTGCAGATCCTATACTCACAAAGAATCACTCACCGAATGCAATCAACGCGCTGTACTACTCAATCAAAGACGACAACTACATTCGCCACGGCTATGACAGCGCGTTCTATCGTAAATACGACGCCTATCGTCGCTTAGCAAAGGGTGAGAGTCTTCAGGAAAAGCAAGACGCACATGAGGCAGGGATGAGTGGTGTCATG
>CAZIML010000244.1:0-2202 GCA_964540255.1 uncultured bacterium | reverse complement strand
AAATGCCAGGTGGCAAGCCGTGGCCAATCATTTCCTGCATATCAAACTGGTGGTGCTGACTTCGAATTTATGGTTCATTCTGCAGGTGTCAACGAAGGTGAAATAGACGAGGTTAGGAAAAGGCGGACCCGTAGTGGGTTTTTATGCGCTTCATTAGTCTCGGGAGATGCAGGTCAGATTTATGAGCCAGAGCAAAATTATGGGATGGTGATCGATTTTGCGCCAGGGACTGTTGTGGCAACGACTCGTGAAGATGCTTTCACTCCTTATAATAGCAGCGACCCTTTGACCGGAAAGTTTTATCGTTTTCGACAACGTCTTATGCTTTTAACAGGATACATCGATCACCTTTATGCTGAGTCGGGGGTTCAGGGAAAGCATCCTACAGACGATTTTTCAAGATTGAACCGTCTCCACTCTATGATGATTGAAGATCCAGAAAGTCGTGAGGCAGCTTTGATCCTTGAAAGAGAAATCATCGGGAATCAAAGGATAGGAGCGATTCACTTGAAGTATCAGGAGGGGGGGATTTTAACCCGTAAGCTCGATCTTTTAGCTCGATTTTACCAGGATCATCCCCGCAAGTTAGCTGAAATTCAAAGATGCCAAAATCTTCTAACAGATATTTTGAGTGATCGCACGGTTTATAATTACCAGACTCATCCGATTCAAGGGGTGACAGAAATTCTTGCTCAAACTCGATTTCAAAGCCCGCATGGACAAAACAAAGGGGGAACGCGCCCCTATAATGAAGTAAATCTTGATCTTGTAACTTTCGCAGTTCCAGGTCAAAACCCGTTTGAGGTACGAGCTTTGTTGATGGATCGCATCGAGTTTCTAAAGAAGCCTGATTTTTATTACAATTTATTTTCTGATGCTGAAAAAAATCAGATCCCAATTCTTTTTTTGGAACAGTCCAAAACATCGCATCGGGCCCTCACCCAAAGTATAGTAGAGACGATCAAGCGTAGCTTGTCATTTTGTGCTGTTGAAGATTGGTTTCGGAAATATGGAGCTGAGATCAGTGACCAAGATATGGAAGAAGTTTTAGTGAGTGTCGCAGGCTGCGATTTGTATTGTGACGTCGATAAACTGTTTCAACTTATACGAAGGGCCTGGCCTGATCTTAGAGATGAGGTTTATATCAAAGCGTTCGATGCGGCGAGGGAAGGGGGGAAGGCTGGAAATGTGGTAGCCCTTTTTCAAACTAGGCCTGAGCTTCTCGGAAGGGAGATTGAAAAAACAGCGGAACGAGTTTTTACAGGAGATCCGTTCTTGTTGGTTGCATATGATTGTTTGTCTCAAACTGGGAAATCGATTGATTACAATTTCGCAAAAAGGGTGGTCCAAACTGCCCTAAAAACGTCCAACTTTAGAGTGATCGAAAGAGTGATGAACAATTCCGAAATCGATTCTGCATCAGTGGAAAAATGGTGTCAGGGAGATGAGAGTTTTTCATTCTTCTTCGATTTATACGAACACATTCGAAAGGAGGGAAGGCTTCCTTCCGATTCGACTGTGCAAAAAGTTTTTAGGCATGCGGTTCGAGAGACGAATCTGAAGGTTTTAACAAGTATGCTTGAAACCCCGGCTTTTGGCTTGAGCCCTCAAATGGTTGAAGAAATTGCAGCTCAAAATAGCGATGATCGCTCTATACTGATTCTTTATGAATATTTTAAAAATAGGAACTATCCCGTTTCCTCTTCGATGGTTCAAAACGCTTTGTCTTTTGCTCTAAAAGTTTCTGATCGGGACGTCCTTCAAAGTTTACTCCTTGGCAATCCTCATCAAATCGATGATGCAATGATTGGCGACGCGATCATCAAGAGTGCTGCTGATTATCAAAGTTGTCTCGGGATTGAGAAGGTATTATCCCTTCGGCGAAACATTCCGATCGAATATTTCCGCCGCGCGATACGCGTTGCAGCAGAGGGGAACAACTTGGGAGGTGTTCAAGTTTTATACGCACGAGATTACCAGTTATTGCTGAATGATTTTTTGGAGGCGGTCGATCGATTTAAACCGTCAATATTTACCGACTCTGCAATCATCTCAATGTTGAATTATGAACCTGATTTCTCTCAAGTGGACCCAGAAAGATTGTTCTCTATGGCCGTGAGACATCGACACGCAGATCTTTTGAAAATCCTCATTTCCGAGGGAAAAATCACCCAAGAGCAGGAGAGGGAGGCGTTAAGAATT
>CAZIML010000243.1:0-2232 GCA_964540255.1 uncultured bacterium | reverse complement strand
GACCAGATGCGCGACCACGAGCCGCGCGGCGAGATCGTCAACGTCGACGTACAGGACCAAGGCGAAGGCCGCCACGACTACGTGATCGAATACCGCACGATCGGCGAAGCGGACGTCCGCACGCTGACCTACCCATACTTTCGAGGCCCCTGATGGCGACCGTACCGAGCCCGACGCTGGACGCGCGCAACGGCGACCTCGTCACCGCGCAAGCGATCGCGTCGCTGCCTGACGAGCTCTCCGACCGCAGTGACGGCAGTCCGCAAGTCGTTCTGCTCGAGGCCAACGGCGCGCTCTATGACGCGCTCATCTACCAGCTCAACAACTGGCCGCGCGCGGTGCTCCAAAAGGTCGCCGCGCTCGTCAACATGCAGTTGCTCGACGCCACCGCCGCGACGACGACGCTGCAATTCACGCTCTCGGCGCCGCAAGCGAACGACACGATCGTCGCGGCCGGCACTGAAGTCGGCACTGCCGACGGCGACGTCTCGTTTGCGACCACCGCGGACCTGACGATCCTCGGCTATTCGATCCCGGCCGGCACCATCTCCATGACGGCCGGCAGTGACGCGGTCACCGGCGTCGGCACCACGTTCGTCACCGGCTCGGCGTGGGTCGGCTATCAGATTCGCGCCGTCAACGGCACCTGGTACACGATCGCGTCGGTCTCCACTACGACGTCGCTGACGCTCACCGCCAATGCCGCGTCGACGGTCAGCGGCCAGGCGTGGAACGTCGGCCCCGTCGTTGGCTCCGCACCCGCGCAAGCAACGTCAACGGGCGCGACCACGAACGTTGGCAGTGACACGCTGACGTCTCTCCAATCGTCTCCGCCTGGCGTTGGCAGCGTCACGAACACCGCCGAGGCAACAGGCGGCGACGACCAAGAAACCGCCGCGGAGGCCACCGAGCGCGCGCCTGATGCGTTTGCGATTCGCGATGTCGCCTGCACGACCGACGATTACGCCGAGTTTGCTCGGCGGCAGCTCGGCGATCTCGGGCGAGCTCGCGCCAAAGCCAACGTCAACCTGACCACGTCCACCGCCGGCTACGTCACGTTTGCACTTCTCTCCCCCGACTGGACCACGTCCAGCGCCGTCACCGCCACCGAGCGCGCCGCAGTCGTTCGCGACCTGCAAGGCCGCTCGTTCTTCGGCGCCACCCTTATTGACACGCCGGTTTCGTTCTTGTCGCTCACAAGCGCCGGGGCGACGCCTGCATGCCTCGTCGTCAAGTCGTCGCGCTTTTCGAGCGCGGCCGTCGTCGCCGCTGTCGCGGCAAAGCTCAACACCTATCTGTCCCCGGACAACTACCCGTGGGATCTGGTCGCGTATCCGAACGGGCGCCCGATCTACGTCTCGGACATGGCCGAACGCGCCGAGGCAGCCGACGGCGTAGATCGCGTCTACGAAATCAACGGGCGTTTGGCGTGCGGTACGGATTTTCGCACGGCCGCCAACGCGATCGGGTTCACCAACGGCTCGACGGGCGCGACATGCAACGCCGCCGACTCGGCAAACATGGTCGCGGGGCAGACGTTCCTCTATTCGGCCGCCGATGGCCGCGCGTACCTCGTGACGGCAATCCCGACGTCGACGACGCTGACGCTCGATCGCGTCTTCGAGGGTGTTACCGCCTCGCCGACCGCGGTGCCGTTCTTCACGAGCGACGACCGCGCGCTGGCCAACTGGTACACGCTGCCGTACGCAAACCTGACGAGCACTGCGCCGTCCATTCTGGTCGTGACGCCATGATTACGCTGCGCGGAAACGTAGGCCCCACGGGGCGCCTGTTCGTCGCGGGCGGCATCCCGACCACGCTACGACCGGGAGAGCACCGCATCGAAACCGTGCTCAACCGCTACGTGCGTTCGGTGTCGATCGCGGCAACGGTAGACGTCGGCGCCGTGAATTGCTCCATGCGCCTGTTCGCGCTACCGGATACGTCGGGCGGCACGGACGGCGACGAGGCTACGGACGCCGTCGTTACCGCGCTCGGGCAGACCGCGGCAACCGTCACGATGTCCGCGCCATGGGTCGACGACTCGACGATCACGCCGCGCGGCTACGTGCTCTTGATCGAATTCCTTTCGCCGACGATCGCGACGTCGCTTGTCACGGTCTCGGCGGCAACCTGCCAGCTCGGCGTGGTGGACGCATGATCGGCGGCTACGGTTCGAACGGCTCCGCAGGCCCCGCTTCCGCGTTCCTGAATCTGCCCGCGAAATACAAG
>CAZIML010000242.1:0-2259 GCA_964540255.1 uncultured bacterium | reverse complement strand
CAGGTCCGAAGGTGATCAAAGGGATTTGATTGAATGGGTTTAAATTGGCCACCTCGCCCACTCTGATTTTCACTTGGAGCACCTCGCAGTCGGTGGGCGCGCAAAGTGTCGAACGATCGATATAGCTTTGAGCGGTTTCGATTTGAGCCTCAGCTTGAGCGATCGCAACTTTTGCGCTTTCCACTGCAAAAAAGACCTGATTATAGGCATTTTCGCTCACGGCTCTCCGATCGGTCAGCCGATCGTACAAATCGAGCTGAGTCTTTTGGTTTTCATATTCGACGACTGCCTGGGCCCGATTCATTTCAGCCTCTAAAAGCTGCGCCTCGTAGGTTCGGGTATCTAACTTGAGGAGCGGGTCTCCCTCTTTCACCCGATCTCCCGCTACAACATAGACATTGGTCACCACTTCGGCAATCGACGTTCCGATCTCCACGTTTTCAGTCGTAGCCTCCACCGAACCTGCTCCTGCGATATAGTGGGCATAAGGGGGAGTCGGCGGCATGAACGGGATGGGGGGAGCAGGAGTTTTTCTGCCGCTGGCGATCACGGCCATGAGAGCCATCGCAACGCCGGCGATCGCCAGAATCGGGAGTCCAATCTTTTTGTTCATCAATTCGCAAAATATGAATTAGCGAATAGTTGCGCAATATGATTCCTTCATGATAAAAAAATACTTTTAAACCCAGGAGCTAGCCATGAATTTAAACCCAAACGTCATTCACGTAGTCTCAATCATCGCAGGGATTCTCGTCCTTGTCTATCCCCGCATCCTCAACTACGTTGTCGCTATCTACCTCATCCTGATGGGATTGATGGGACTTGTGATGATGAACGGATAGGGGGAGGAACGCTGAAGTAGGGGAAGGGAAGCCCTTTCCCAAACCCAGCTTCGCTCTCTGAGCCACTAAAAACTCTAGGTGGGCGGGAGGCTAGAGCCCACTTGAAATCTCTTGCAAATTGATTGCATCCTGCAAAATGAGGGGTAGAATGAGTCCTCTATACCACTCAGCTAGTCGCTTATCCCCTCGTTCATCAATTACCTGCATGGAGTAAGATATCGAGCGAAAGTAACCTGTGATATACCTAAATGAAGAGCGGCTTAAATCACGTCCTATCTGGATCAATTGAACCGATATTGAGTTATCCGAAATTCTACCGATTCGAACGTAATTTCCATTGTGAAACCGGTTTTCATCTTGGTAATTTAAATGTCTTTCTCCACAGTCAGCCCGTTGGCAAGGAGATGGATACCATTCAAATATTGGGGCAGTAGTCATGATTCCTCCTCAATAGAATTTTGTTTCAGTACCCCTGATTCAAGAAGAAGCAATGCAGCTTCATATTTTAGCTGAAAACTTTCGTCTTCAAACTGAGGGAATTGAATTTTATCTGCTATTTTTTCAAAGGTTGCTTCACACAATGGGTTTTTATTTGCTTTCGAACGGCGAGTTAAAGAGTAGGCTTGAGCAGATGATAGGAGAAAGATAGCGAGCAATTCATTCAAGAGCACTAACTGGTCTAAAAGTTTTTCTGCTGCAGTTGCTCCATAACTCACTACATCTTCAGACTCGTTCGCGCTCGTCATGTTATAGATTGAAGCGGGATTTGCTAGAAGAGAAATTTTATGAGCTAATGCGTTCCCGGTGTATTGAGTGATCATATACCCTGAGTGAAATCCCGCTTTTTGTGGATCAGCAATTAAGTAAATCGGAAGTTTATTTTTATTTCTAAAAGGATTCAAGAGATAAGTGAGCTGTCTTTCTATGAGTAATGCAATCTTAACGTTAGCAATTGCAATTGTGTCTGCTACCGTTGCTGACGTTTCTCCATGAAAATTTCCCCCAGACACAACAGCCCAATCAAGGCCTTCAAAAGGAATGATTCGTGAGGAGGCTACGTCATAAGAAAGCTCTTTCCCGCGGAAAATAAGAGGGTTGTCCGTGATTGCATTGAGCTCACTCTCAATCTTACCCTTTTGCTCTAGAATAAGCTCTAATTTAGGACCTAAAATTTGAGGAATGCACCGAATAGAATAATCATTTTGAACTTCAGATTTTTCTCCTTCCCCTAAGTAACATCGGAGAAGGT
Organism: uncultured bacterium; assembly: GCA_964540255.1. Lineage (GTDB taxonomy): Bacteria > Chlamydiota > Chlamydiia > Chlamydiales > SM23-39 > REEB52. The sequence continues at coordinate 168 of CAZIML010000242.1, read as the reverse complement.
TTGCTACACGCATTTGTCCCTTTTGATGACGGATTGATTGAACCATTTCGTAAAAAGCTGCATCAATGGCTGATGTAGCGTTTAAGAAGAGGCCAAGGAGAGGAAACAAATTTTCTAGCAGTTTTATCTGCTTTACCTATTTGTTGTTGTTCAGTTTTAGGAACTTTT
>CAZIML010000241.1:0-2282 GCA_964540255.1 uncultured bacterium | reverse complement strand
AGATTCTACCAGTTTTTCTGTAACTGCATAACCTATTCCCCGAGATGCACCCGTAACCACTACCACTTGTTCTGCATGAATAGAAGCAACCGCCAATAAGAACAGAGCCAAAAATCTCATGTCATCCCCCGATTTGAATTTAAACGAAACCTAAGCAGGCGCAGTATAGGTAAACTAGAAAATCTTTTCCAATCAAAAGTTGTGTCAAAAGTTCTGAATGGGTCTCTGCACCTCCAAAAAGAAATGCAAAATTTAGGGCCGGGAAATCCTCCCGGCTTTTTCATTGAAACAACAACCATTTCCAAATGGGAATTACTGAAATCAGAAACCCATTCATCTCTATTTTATCTTGTTCATTTTCCGTGAGAATGATCCCTTCACGTAAGTGATACGTGCCCATAGCTTCCATCAGCCCTTCAATTTCCCGATTTCTTACTTCTGGATCTGAAAGATTTGTCGTCACCTGGATCGCTTGAACGATCTGATTCCCTTCTCTCAAGACGAAATCACACTCTTTTTTCTCCTTGTGAAAGTAGATTTCTTTCGTCTGCATCCTCAGATGAAGAAATACAATATTTTCCAGTAGACGGCCCCTGTCTTCGCTCACACGGAATCCGGTTATCCGAATCAGAGCAGGATCGATCATGTAACACTTTTTATTATATTGAATTTGCTTTTTGAGAGAGTGGCTATAGCGGCTGACAAAGAAGTGCAAATAACATTGCTCTAAGTAGTTGCAATAGTTTGCGATTGTGTGAGGACTGCTCAGGCCTACAGTTTTAGCAAGGTTTGTATAGCTAAACTCTTTTCCGATATTGCTTGCTAAATAGTAGACTGTTTCCCGCAATGTTTTTTCATCCTGAATTCTGTAACGCGCAATGATATCACGATAGAGAATGCCTTCCAGTAGATCTTTTAAATATTCCGTTTTTTCAAACTTTACGTACTCTGGAATCCCACCATTTTTTAAATAATTGGAAAAATGATGCTGGATCATACCGATATCATTCGTCGATAGAGCCTTTTTAGAAAGCGTTTCAGGATACTCATGGCGTATGATTTCCAGAAAGGAGAGTGGATAGACTTCCAATTGAATATATCTACCCGTTAAATGAGTCCCCAACTCCTTGCTCAAGAGCCTCGCATTAGAGCCGGTAATATAAATCTTTTTTCCCTGCTCATACAGTCTTCGGACAAAACGTTCCCATCCCTCGATATTTTGAATTTCATCAAAGTAAAAAGTGGACTGAATCCCGAATAATTCAATGAGAACTTCCAGCAGCATCTGAAAGTCCTCAACCCGAAACTGAACAAGTCGTTCATCATCGAAATTAAAGTAATAGTCTGATTTTGACAATTCTAACTGCAAAATGCGCTGAATTGTGGATTTTCCAGATCTCCTAATTCCGCTGAGGATGATAATATTTGGGTCATCAATAAAACGTTGGATCGTTGTGGTCAATGTACGAACAAAAAAATTCTTAGGGGATTTGTACTCCCGCTGATCTGCAATGATACGCTTGAGGGTCTCCCGCTCCATCTTTCTTCCCTTTAATATTGATTATACAGGCGAAACCGTGCGCTGTCAATACACGGTTTAATAAATAACCGTGCATTAACAGCGCTTGCATTCATATGTTATTGTATTTTAACGACATGCGCCAAATAACATAACCGACGATGGACGATAGACAGGGCAAGATCCCGGCCTTCTTCAATGCCCAAGTAAACCCAACTCATTTCGGCCTTGCTTCCTATACGCAAATCGTTTCAAAAATTGGGAATTTGGCAAATACTAACGTGTATTAATTTGTTATCTGTCCTATAAAATCATCTCTCATAATACGACAAGGGTTGGCCCATGAACCTATCCTAATAAATACTCAAGCCACTTTCTCCAACATTCTTGCCTGTATAGCCTTGTTCACATTCTTCATTTTCAAGCTAAGTAAAAACCACCATAGGAAGCTCAATCATCCTTATGCATCACATATACACCTGCAAAATGGACCTGAAAGATATTCCCTGAGCACGCTGTTGTCCATGCATTTTCTCGGGTCTGAATCATATCATTACAAAAAGGGTTGATAAGAGTATTCACAAAAGACCAACCAATTGCGAAAGCGCTTGTTAAGGGCCATATCACCATTCGGCAGCAAGGCTGATTATCAGTTAAGTAGAAATAGACACTGAAAAATAAAGCTGCTATTGCACTGAACGCTGTTTCTACAACCGCAAAAGGAATGACCGCTATATAACCAATTTCAGCTAAAGCGACTCTA
>CAZIML010000240.1:0-2329 GCA_964540255.1 uncultured bacterium | reverse complement strand
CCTTTTGCCTCTCTCTATCTGCTCCTCCTTTTCCCCCTCGTCGGCCTCTTCCTCAAGCTCACCCGCACCCTCATCCGAAAAGTTCAGTTTGAAGATGAAGGAGAGCTTGTCACCGACCGGAGCAAACTCAAAGAGATGATCCGCGAGTCAGAATTGCAGCAGCACCTCGATCCAGGCGATCAAAAACTGATCAGCTCGTTCATCAGTTTCAAAGAGCGGGTTGCGAAAGAGATCATGGTCCCTAGAGTCGATGTGTTCAGCCTCGCAGGCGATACCCCGATCAAAGAAGCAGGGCGCCTATTCGCCTCGGAAGGGTATAGCCGCATCCCGATTTACAAAGAGTCGCTCGATGAAATTGTGGGAGTGGCTCTCTACAAGGATCTTCTCCGCTGCTATGCCAATCCCGACCAAGATCTCCAAGCCCCGATCAGGACCATCGCCAAGCCGGTCCTTTATGCCCCTGAGAATAAAAAGATCACCCAGCTTCTCCAAGAGTTCCGCACCCGGCAAATCCACATGGCGATCATCGTCGATGAATATGGAGGGACCGAAGGGATCGTCACTATTGAGGACATTTTAGAAGAGCTTGTTGGAGAGATTGAAGATGAGTATGACATTGGGGAAGCCGCCGACTATATTGAACTTCCCGATGGAGGGTGGATTGTCGATGCGAAAATGACCCTCATCGATATTGAGAGCCAGCTTGGAATTCCGATTCCTGAAGATCCCGAATATGAAACGATCGGGGGCTATGTCTATCACTGCGCTGGAACCATTCCCTCTAAGGGATGGCGCCTTTCCCATGATGAATTTGACCTTGAAGTGGTTAGTTCAAACGAGCGGGCCATCAAAAAGATCAAAATCACGCCTCGCAATCGCCCTATCAACCACTCTGATTAATTAGGCCGTGCTCGAACAACGATCGCTGGCACCGAGTCTTGCGAAGGAGGAAGGACGTTGGCAGGAACTGGCGCAACAGGAGTATGACGAGCCCATACGGTTTTAATAGTTACCGTTTGGGCCAATATGAAATTACCGCTTGTAAATGTCCTAGTTTGCTCAAAATAATGCGTTTGAATATTACTAAAATTCCCAACAGGCGCAGCCATATAATTAACTCCTTGTAAATAATTGTTAATTATATCAAAACAAATCGATCAATTCAAATAATAACATTATTCCGGGATAGAATGAACTTTGAGCGATTTAATCCCTAAAAGAGTGGGTTCTTCCACAGTGAACTCAAAACCGCCGATCCGAATCGACTCTTCTTTTACTGGGAGATGTCCCAGCTCGGAGAGAATGAGCTCACTGAGGGTTTCTCCCCGATCGAGGGGAAGATCGGCGCCAAATTCAAGATTGAAGCTTTCAACCAAAAGATCTCCTGAAAGGGTCCGCTCGATGTAGGTCGCCGATTCTTGGGGCGAGGGGTGAACTTCAGATTCTTCCCCAAAAATTTCTGCAAGGATTTGGTCGAGTGTGAGGATGCCGAGAGCCTCTCCGTTTTTTTCGAGAATGACCGCCACGTTTTGGTTATTGCGCCGAAATTGATGGAGCAGTTGGAGGATCGAGGTTTCTCGGGGGACAAACCAGGGAGAGCGGGCAGAGTCGATCACTTTTTTCTGGTCGTCGAGGCGAAGAAGATTGCGCAGCGAGGCTACCCCTACAATATTGTGGGGGTGACGGTGATAGATGGGGATCATCGGGGCGTAATGGACGCTGAGGAGGTGGCGCACTTCAGCAAGGGTTGCGTTGGAAGGGGCCATTTGCACTTTGGCAAGAGGGATCATGAGCTGATCCGCTGTCAGGTTTTTTAATTTGAAGATTTTCCCAACCGATGCATTGAATTCATCTTCTCCATCCTCTTGTTCTTCGAACGCCATTCTCACCTCTTCGCGCGAAAGGAAGAGGGGCACTTCTTTCTCTTTTCCCATCGCGCGGTGGACGAGGCGAGACATCGCATCAAAGGTCCAGATAATTGGAGAGAGGAGTTTGGCAAGAAAAATCATGAGGGGGACGCAGAGCATCGCTGCCTGTTCCGGATGGCGGCGGGCGGCAAACATGGGGGCAAGCTCCCCAAAAAGAAGGACGAGAGGAACTTGAGTGAGGGGAGCCCAATCGGGGTCGAGATGGAGAGATTCATAGAACTGGCGGGAACATTCAGATCCGATCACAAGAGAAGCTGTGATCCCGATGAGGGTCGTCCCAAAAAGACGGGAGGGACGTTTGAGGAGATAGTTAAGCCAAAGAGCCCGCCTATTGCCGAGGCTTACATAATATTGAAGCCTCACTTTATTGAAGGAGACCGAGGCCATCTCAAAGAATGCAA
>CAZIML010000239.1:0-2333 GCA_964540255.1 uncultured bacterium | reverse complement strand
CCATCGAGCGATTTCCCAGCGAGTCTTCTGGCTGCCATCGAGAACATGGAAGGTTATGGATCCGATTCGCCTCAGTATTATGATCCAACAGATTATAATGCGATTCAGGCAGCGATCGATCAACTTGAGTCAACCGGTACATGGGAGCCACCAGGATGGGATGGAGCTGAATCGGCAGTTGAAATGAGATGTCAGGAGTTCTCATACAACGTCACCCTCCCGATTTTCCCTCCTTATTATTCTTAACCCAAGAGGACTAGGAAACTAGTCCTCTCTCTTTTTTTTTCTCTCCTAATCAAACTTTTTAGTTGCACTCGTTTTCGAAAAACTGTAAATGTAAGAATTCACACAAACTGGTTGAACGGCTATGTTGAATTTTCGAAAATTGAGACAAGATTTTTCCTCCGCGATTTTGAAGGAGGGGAGACAACTCTTTGAAAAGAGCAAAATCCTTCAGGCGAAGATCATCAAGCTCGACAATGAAACGATTCGATTCAGCAGCAAAGTTCTCAGTAATTACGACAGCACCTACGAGAGCGAAATTGAAGTCGATCGGTTTGAATCGACAGCGGTTCATACCAACTGCGATTGTCCGAGCCGCTATGATTGCCAACATTTAGCTGCCCTTATTTTTTTTCTTGAGGAGAAGATCGACAGCCTCCTGATTGAATATTCAAAAGAGTCGGACATTTCAAAAGATGACGGACTGGAAGCCCACGAAAAGCAAGAGTTGATTGAGGCGATCAAGGAAGCGGAGACGAAAGAAGTCGTCAAGCAAGACGCTCGCTATCAAAAGCAGGTGCTTCAAGAGTATGTGGCCTCTTCCGAGGTCCTTTCCCACTCCCCATTTTTCTTGCCAAGAGAAGAAAGTTCATTGGCCGAAGCGGAGCTTGCGATCATTTTCAATCCCCAGTCGCTCCAGAGCGAAAAGAAAGGGAAGATCGAGTTCCAGTTGGCCCTTCGATTGCCCTTCCGCTCCAAGCCGCTCCAAATTTCGCAGCTCAAAGGCTTTTTGGAAGCGGTCCGGTATGAAGAGCCTCTCTTTGTCGGCGGGCGCCGCCTCTTTTTCTCTCTGAAGAGCTTTGACTCTTTGGGAGGAGCTCTTCTTCAGCTCATCATGGATCATGGAAGAATGTTGGAAAATTCGCAGAATGAACGGGCGAGCCGCATTGCCCAAATCGATCCTGAAGTGTTTGGCCTTCTCCTCGCTAAAACCCACGATATTGCAGTGAGTCAATCAGGTCCTCGAGGCTTTAAAGATCTCGACGACGAGCTCCCAGCCCTTCCCTGCCTTTATCTCGGAACGCTTGAAACTCCCCTTCGATATGCTCCCAATCCCGTCACGATCCGCTTCCAGCTAGAATACCTCGATCCTCCCTCTGCAAAAATCCTCCTCAAACCGAAGCTCGTCGCGGGAGAGCAGAGCCTCAATACCGAAGATGTGATCCTTTTTGAGTGCGCCCAGCCTGGGATGATCAATCAAGACACCTATTATCGATTCCCGAGCCACATTAAGCGGACCCATTTGCTCAACCTCAATACGATCCGCGATATGACAATTCCAGAACCTCTATTTGGAACCTTTGTTGAGAACGCTCTTCCTGAATTGAAGCGGTTTGCCGACGTTGCAAATTCAGAAATCATCGAAAAATTTGTCACGCTCCCTTTCGCAGGAAATCTGGGAGCCCGCTGTCAGCTCACCTATCTCGATGGAGAGCTCGACGCCGCCCTCTTTTTCTCCTACGAAGGACATGAAGTGCCCGCTCTCTCTTCCAAACTCACCTATGATCATATCAAAACATTTGCGACCGAGCAGGGAATTCTCGCCCGCAATCTCGTCGAAGAGCGGCAGATCGTCGATGAACTTTTCCAAGACTTCGTCTTCAATCCTCAAACAGGCGCCTATGTAGCGAAGACCGAAAAGAAAATCGTCGAATTCATGACGGGCGTCATTCCCCGCAACCAACACCGGGTCCAATTTGAGTGCCCCCAAAATCTCCTCGATCAGTTCATCTATGATGAGACCACTTTCAAACTCAAGCTCGACGCCAGCAACACGGTCGGCTATTACGAAATCGATCTTCTCGTCAATGGCGCCCTGCGCGGCGTGAAGCTCGAGCTTCTTTGGGAATGTCTCGCTGCCAAGCGCTCTTATCTTGAGCTCGACGCCAAGAGAGCCAAAGAAAACACCTCCCGCTTTTCGAAAATTCTCGTCCTCGATCTCGACCGGATCGCCAAACTCGTCCAGCTCTTTGATGAACTTGGGATCAAAAAGCTCGATGATCATCGAGAACAAAAACCTCTTTGGAATCTCGCCACCATCGATCCAAAAG
>CAZIML010000238.1:0-2336 GCA_964540255.1 uncultured bacterium | reverse complement strand
CAATGCTCGTCTTGGTTTTTTTAAATCCGATCGATCTGGCGCGAGTCCTTCTTCTGATGCAGATCGATCTTTCAGCCCTCATGGGTTACTCAGGGGCGATCTTTCAAAAATATCTGGGGCATACCGATGGGATGATTGTTGGGAGCGCTTTTCTTCTCATCTGGGTATTCGTGCCGGCGTGGTTGGGATTTAAGTCGTTTAAAAGAAGAGATTTGTAAATCCTCAAAAATCTTTTCAATATGATGCAGATCATGCCCTTCTTTTGAATTTGAGTTATCTTTTTTTTAAAAAGAGGGAGAAAACATTCTAAAATTTTATTTTTTTATTATCTTTCTTTTGTGCATTACCGCCGCTCAAGCAGCCCCTTATGCCTACGTTACCAACGAGTTGAGCGATAGCGTCACCGTCGTGAACGCCTTTTCCTATAAGAAAATCGCTACCATTCCCGTCGGTTCCGGACCGATCGGCGTCTCCGTTAGCCCGGATGGGGAGAGGATTTATACGGCCAACTCTGCGGCACCGGACGGAACCGTCTCTATTCTCGATGCCTCAATCAATCAATTGATCGGCGAGGTGACCGCGGGGGTCGGCACCAGCGGCGTTGCCGTCAGCCCGAACGGCCAGAGGGTTTACGCCACCAACTACAACATCGCGACCGTTTCGATCATCGATACTACTCTTACTCCGCCCGCTGTCGTCGAAACCGTTAACGTTGATACCGCCCCCTACGGAGTTACGGTCGATCCGACCGGCAGGTACGTCTATGTCGGAAATTCGATCGCTTCTACCCTTTCCGTCATCGATACTTCACAAACCCCCGCCTTCGTAACCCAAGTAAATTCGAGCGAGATCGTCAACCCATATGGAATTGCATTGAGCGCGGATGGGAGCAAGCTCTATGTCGCCAATTATAAGGACGGCTTCGATCGAGGATCGCTCCTGATCATTCAAACCTCCGCGATCGATAAGACCCAAGCTTCAGTTACCTTACCCTCCTCCGCGATTCAGACGATCACGCTTGGGAAAAACCCCTACGGCATCGCCGTCGATTCGCAAAAAGCTTATATCGCCAATTATGGAGACCAGACCTTATCGGTGGTCGATATTACAGCATCTTCGCCGACAGCGACCACCGTTTCATCTACCGCGTTTCTCGTTCCGCTTGGCGTTTCCCTCACCCCCGACGGAAGCACGCTCGCCGTCGCCAATTATTATGCGGGATCCGAAAATCACGTCTCTTTCATCAGAACCTCCCTCCTCACCACTTCATCTCCAACGCTTACCTTAAGCGCGTCCGACGTGCATTCGGTCAGCGTAGGATCGACTCCAGTGGCTTTTGGGAATTTCATCGGGCCCGATCAGCCATCGACCTTGATCATCTCACCGACATCCCTTAGTTTCGGAGAGCAGGAAATCGACACCCAGAGCACTCCTCAAGAGATTACCCTCTATTATCAGGAAGATAATTCCCCGCTCATCGGGACAATCAGGGTCACCGGAGACTTTGTGATCACCTCCAACAGTTGCGCCTCTTCTTCGGGCGATCTCCCTTCAGGTTGTTCGGTCTCGATTGCTTTCCTCCCGACCGTACCGGGAGAGCGGCAAGGATCGCTGCTGATAGAGGATGAAGACAACAATCGAGAATATGTGGTTCCGTTGAGCGGATTCGGCAGAGCGTTTCTTGGAGGGGGAGGGATGAGTTGTTCGTTCCATCCAGATTCTATGGCGAATTCTTCGGGATTCTTTGGAGGCTTGCTACTCCTTATTGTTTCTATTCGAAGTTTCCATATCTTCTTCCATCCCTTGAGGCTTTTCCATCCTTCTTCACGTAAATAGGCAGTATCCTTCTCTTTTCCTCCCAGGTTGAATCTAATGACCAGAAATCGTGCATGATTTTAGAAAGATTTACTTGAGAAGAGATCTCATTCTAATCAAATCAAGTTCCTTTGCTCAAGAAGTAAGGATAAGGCACAACCAAAGCGGGACAACGGAGGCGTTTTAAGATTTTTACAATTCTTTCATCGACATTTTCGTCAATTCCAATAATCACATAATCAATCTTTTTCTCATCGATTAAATGAGCGATGACATTCTCCAAAGACCCAATTGAAGATAAAACTTCGAAAGTGATTTGATTTAAAACAATTGATTTCTTAATCCAATTTATCTGTTTCTCCAATTTTCTCATCGATTCCCTTTTCAGTTTGTCATGAAGAGAAACAAGTTGATGGGAAGAGGAACAGGGAAGCAGATAAGTATTGAGCAAAAGAATCCTCCCCTCGAGCCCTGTTGTCTGGAGCAAAGAAGCTCCTATTTTCAAAGCATTTTTCGAGATT
>CAZIML010000237.1:0-2352 GCA_964540255.1 uncultured bacterium | reverse complement strand
GAGCTCTCCTCATCACAAGCGGGGATTAAAATTGATCCGCAATGATGTTCTCGTAGAAATGGCGGGCATCTCTTGAACCCATCTCGATTGCTGTATTCAGGTCTTTGTATCCTAAATCGTGATCGCCAGAGAGGCCATAAGCTATTCCTCGGATGTAATAGGCGTCCGCAAAGTCTTCGTTGAGACGGATCGCTTCATTCATCTCGCTTACGATTTCAGCAGCCCCTGCTTCCAATTCTGATGAGCTGAGGGTTTTTGAATCATCCAACAACATCATAGTCCCTTTCATGAAATGATAAAAGCCAATGTAGGGGCTATTTGGGCAAGATGAGATTAACTCATTCACCACATCGATCGCCGAATGACTGGTCGAACTTTGCTTGGTGAGTTGGTTTACTAATGCTAATTCCGTGACTGAGTCACAGGTGTTTCTCGCGTCTTCCAACACTTTTCCGATCATCGCTTCAATGTGATCCATTGGAATTGTATCGCAATTATCGGTAAATGAAGCAGGAACACAATTTTGATTGTTTAATGAATTAATTTGCATGAATTCCTATATGTTTGTTTGAACGTATGGGATTATCCTTTGTTTCGCTTTTTATTTCTACGTCGTTATTTTTGTAATATTAATTTATTTGTTTTTGTTGAAATTTAATTTTAGAAAAATAAAAAGGAGTTTTTGAAATGAGGCGGCACCTCATGCGCGCCGCCCCAGTGGTTGGATTGTTTATACTTTTAAATCCGCAGTCTTGTCTGTTTGCAAGAGCAGCTCCTTTAAACGAACGAGGTCTACAGGTTCACTGATTGGACCCCCTTCGATAAAGGCGCGGCTGCTGCCAAACAACTCAACTAAGTCGGGTGTTTCTAGTCGAGCTAACTCTCTCAACGAGAGCCGTTTTTGCCCTTCTGTTAATTTCTCAAGTTCTCCTTTGACAGACGTTTGTATATCTTTATCGTCAGTTTTTTCTAGTTCGGAGACAGGCGCATCGAATGAGAGTCCGTTGTCTTGAGCCAGTCCGATGAGGGCAAATATCGCTTTGTACTGAGCCCAAGCTCGGGGTCTATCACCATTGTTGATTTTCGCAAGTTCATGAAAGGCTTTCATGGCTCGGTGAGATCCTCTTGCAAATATTTGCACCTCACAAATGAAGCTCAATGTTGGATCGTTCGGATCAACGTATTTAAGATTCAAATAACAGGCTTTAGCTAAATCCCTTTGCGGGCGTGCAATAGAAAAGAAGGGGGTCCCTTCTACCTGCGTCAAAGATTTAGTAAATTTGGCTGCTAAAGTTTTTAAAACCTCGGCGCCGCCATTGATCAGGATCGTTCCTCCCATCACATCATTGAAAATCTGTGAAAATGGACGGACATCTTTAACACCCACTCCTGAAGCATATTCCGGCCCGCCGTATCGAACCACTTTTTCAAGCGCGCTAGGAAGCCCCTTCACAAAGCCAGGACGGAACATGATCGTCGCTCCTTCCATTTGAGTGGCTCGTTCAATCAATCGTACGGCCTCTACGAATTGTTCTGGCCGCCCTTCTGCACCGGCATACTTGAGAAGCGCTTCGATCTGAGGACGGACGCGAGGGCCGTTCATAAATATTTCATTTGAAGCATAGCTTACCGCCAGGTCTTGTAGGGGAGTGGCTCCAAAGATTGTGACTACTCGATCATAAAGAGCTTTCAGTTGATCCACTTTTGCAGCGTCAATCTGGTTTAGCTCACCGATCAGTGCATCCCGCTTTTCAGGAGTTACACTTCTAAGCAATTCTTCTTTGTAGGCATTCCAACCAATCTGACCTCCTTCCATTGCATGCCCGATGAGCATGTAGGGAGCGCTGAGGGCGATATTGGGGCGCTGACTCTGGAGGAACTTCAATGTATCTTCCCAAGTTGCATTCATTCCCTCTCCCTGTTGAGCCGCCATGATGATCGCAGTTCCGACCATTGCAGACCGATTCGCGCCGGCAAGACAGTGAACATGAGCCTCTCGTCCCTGCTTGACCGCGTGAGCGAAGCGGATGATTTCGTTGCTTCCTCTGAGGACTCCATCGACTGATTCAGGAAGAGAGTCTTCAGACATCGGAATGACATCATGGGCGATCGCTTTTTTTGGATCAGTCCTGTTTACAAAACCCTTTCCCACCTCTTCAATCCCGCACAAGGATAAAATATGTTGTCCGTTCCTTAGTGGAAGATGTTTGATTCCAACCCCTGTCATTTCAAAAGAGTAGGGGCCATATCCGATCTTGCTGCTTAATTGAGGCATTAAAGATCGGATCCGGTCTGCGTCGACATCTCTTACCTCTCTCCTTCGACCTGCATCTTGAATTCCAGCTCCAGCGG
>CAZIML010000236.1:0-2354 GCA_964540255.1 uncultured bacterium | reverse complement strand
TGGATCGGCGTGACGCAGTGGAGCTGGCGTACCACTTCATGAGCAATCTCTTCTCGGTTTTGCATGAAGCAGGCCACTCGATGTATGAGATGGGGCTTCCCCTGCAAACTTGGGGGACGCCTCTCAGCGAGCCGACCTCTCTCTCGATTCACGAGAGCCAATCGCGCTGGTGGGAGACTCAAATCGGAAGGAACCTCTCTTTTTGGAAAGGGCAATACCCCCATTTGCAAAAGCAGGTACCCGCCCTCAAAGGGATTCCGTTGGATCGGTTCTATCGAGCGATCAACAAAGTGAGCCCGACGCTCATCCGCGTAGAGGCTGACGAAGTGACCTATTGCCTCCATGTGATCATCCGATTCGAGCTCGAAAAAGCGCTCATCAGCGGCACTCTCAACGCTTCCGATCTCCCCGAAGCGTGGAACAGTAAGATGAAAGAGTATCTGGGGGTCACCCCCACGACCGACCGCGAGGGGTGTCTGCAAGACATCCACTGGTCGCTCGGAGATTTTGGCTACTTCCCCACCTACGCCCTCGGCAACCTTTTTGCGGCCCAATTCATGACTGCATTCTCAAAAAAATTCCCCGACTGGGAAAAACGGGTAGCGAAAGGAGAGCTTGGCTTTGTGAGAGAGTGGCTCAAAGAGAATGTCCACGCTTGGGGAAGAACCTACAATTCAGAAGACCTGGCGAAAAAGGCAACCGGCAAGCCGCTCACTGAGGGGCCGTTTTGCACCTATCTCAAAAAGAAATATGGGGAAATTTATAAGTTGGTATGAGTGAGCCGGTATTGACGCCGCCGCTCAGCTTCTTTAAACCGCTTGATCTGCTCAGGAGTTTCAGGAATGACCGGGATCACTTCGACCGGTTTCAACTCATCATCCATCGCGACGAAGGTGAAGTAGGCCGACAAAATATCCTTTTGCTCCAAGGATCGGAAATCTTCAGCAATCACCTTCACCCCAATTTCGAGGGAGGTATTCCAAGTCTTGTTCACTGAAGCTTTGCATACGAGAATATCGCCATGACGGGCGGGATTGAGAAACCGGACTGAATCGATTCCGAGGGTGACGCAAACTCTTCCCGAGTGGCGTTTGGCGACAATAGCGGCTAGATTATCAACGACCTGCATCAATTTCCCCCCAAACAAAGTGCCGTGGGGGTTGAGATCGTTGGGGAATACCTCAACGACTTGGTCAATGATCGCAGAAGCAGATACGGGCTTGCCTTCCATAAACAAGCCCATAACAAAACTGTAATTAACGTGTCAACTTTATCGTTTAGAGAATTGGAATCGTTTACGAGCCCCTTTCTGGCCGTATTTCTTCCTTTCTTTCTTACGAGGATCTCTTGTGAGATAACCAAGTTGCTTGAGATCTCCGCGGATCGCTTCGTCTTCTTGGACGAGTGCGCGGCTGATGCCGAGGCGTGTAGCGACAGCTTGAGCTTCAAGACCGCCCCCTTTTACGCGGATGATCATGTCTACTTTCTCAGGATTAGAAAATTTCTGAATCGGAGCGAGGATGGTTTCGCGTTGGAGAGAAAGAGGAAAGTACTCCTCAAATTTCCGTCCATTCACGTCGATGTTGCCAGATCCGCGTCTCAGTCTGACTGATGAAACAGCCGTTTTTCTCCGTCCAATTCCAATTGTCTCTTCTACTTGCTTTGCCATTTCTTCAATCCTTTAAATGTTTACTGGGATGGGCTGTTGAGCGGTCATATCATGCTCAGAGCCTTTGAAGATGCGGAGTTTTTTGACTTGCTGGCCGCCCAGACGAGTCTTCGGCATCATCCCTTTAATTGCGTGCTCCAAAACGTATTCTGGCTTACGAGCGATCAGGGTTTCGTAGGGGATTTCTTTCAATCCACCGATAAATCCAGTATAGCTTCTGTAAATTTTACGAGCTTTTTTCATCCCTGTGACTGCAATTTTCTCAGCGTTGATAATGACAACGCCATCGCCGCAGTCCACATAAGGAGTGAAATCAGGGCGGTGTTTTCCGCGGAGAATTTTCGCTACTTCTGCAGCGAAACGGCCAAGGGTTTTGCCAGATGCATCAAAAAGATACCACTTCCGGCCATTGAGTGCTTCCTGCTTTGTGAGGAGCGGGGTTTTTTGCTTATGATTCATTTGTTCAGAGTCCAATTAGAAATTGAAAACAGTATCATACCCGGGGTCCGATTTTTTGCCAACCAGAACCTATTAGAATAAAGATTTTTGATGGGATTTGAGGTGATTTTCGAGCAGATTTTTGAAATGAGTGAGGCGACATACCTGAGAAGGTAGACTCCGAACGAAATGAGAAAATATGCCGAAAAGGACTCAAAGACCACAAAACGAGATTGATTCTAATGGG
>CAZIML010000235.1:0-2366 GCA_964540255.1 uncultured bacterium | reverse complement strand
CCAAACACCGAGAGACACACCCCTAATTTCACCAATACGCCACTCATAACGCCTCTGCAGCGCGCAATTTACTGCTGCGCGATCTAGGATTTTTTTTCATCTCTTCTTCCGAGGGACCGATCGGCTTTTTTGTCAGTACCTTCACCTTTTCTTTCGCATCGCGGAAGACATTTTTCACAATCCGATCCTCCAGACTGTGAAAAGAGATCGCAGCGATCCTTCCCCCCGAGCATAACTTGTCGATCGCTCCATTCAGCCCTCGTTCAAGCTGCCCTAGCTCATCGTTCACCACGATTCTTAAGGCCTGAAAAGTGAGAGTGGCCGGGTGGAGTTTCCCCTTGGTCGCATGAGGCTTGATGATTTCCACCAATTCCCCCGTCGTCCGAATCCGCCTCTTCCTTCTCGCTTCCACGATCGCTTTGGCCACTTGGCGCGATCTTCTCTCCTCTCCATATTCGAAGATGATCCGAGCCAGCTCGCTCTCCGAATAGCGGTTCACTACCTCCTCGGCAGTGAGCCTTGCTTCAGGATCCATCCTCATATCAAGAGGAGCATCTCCCATAAAACTAAAGCCCCGCTCCCTCTCATCGAGCTGCATCGAGGAGACGCCCACATCGATTAAAAACCCATCGATGCACCCATCCACCTCTTTCACAGCTTCCGCATAGCTGCCGCGGACAAACTCGACTTTATCCCGCCAAGGAGCCAACGCAACAGATGCAAGCTCATGAGCCCTAGGATCTCGATCGCATCCAATGTAGCGCTCGATTTCCGGGTGAGCCTCAAGGATCGCCCTTGCGTGGCCGCCAGCTCCGAGAGTCCCATCGAAGAAAAGAGAAATTTCTTTCTCCCTAAACACCTCGAGGACCTCCCGCATCAATACGGGGTTGTGTTTCATTTGTGTGTAGAAGCCAAATAGAGAGGATTCATTTCTGCATCTGCTTCTTTGGAAGGAGTCTCCCCTTCATGCAATAGAGCAAACACTTCTTCGGTCATCTTGGCTAGATTATTGCCGTTCAACAGATCGCTTAAGTTCTTGTCGTACACTTCTTTCGGCCAAAGTTCGATCTTATCCATCACCCCTGCCACAACGATCTCTTTTTCAATGCCCACGGCACTCTTTAATTTCGCTGGCAAACTCACTCGTCCCACCTTGTCGCATTCTGTTGGATGCAAAGTAGAGAAGAATAAGGTGAAGAATTTTTGAAACTTTGCGATGTGTTGATTCTGCTTAAACTTTTCGACGATTTTATCGATTGCACTCTTTCGATAGATCGTCAAACAACCCCCTAAGCCAAGGCCGATGACAAACTCACATTTTCCCTCTTCGACAAGGCCGTAGCGCATTTCTTGAGGAAGGACAAATCGTCCTTTCTCATCCAACTTTGCATCTGACGAACCACTGAAGAAGAACCCGCTCATTTCGTTTCCCACGTTCTCCCACATGTTAGCCACCAAAACCAAATCTATGCAATCCATTTTCCACAAAAAGAAAAAAACTCGATCCGAATCTACTGAAAGTGAGTCGATTACAAAAAGAAAAAGGATTGTGGGAAATTGTGGGAAAGTTGTTCACAACCAGCCAAAAACCGACTGCTGAAGGCTACGTTACGAGAGTTGCAAGTCATTGATTATGATTGGTTTATAACTGATTTACAGAGCGTGTTGAAAAGTTGTCGACAAGTGGGAATCTACGGTTTTTGAGAAGGATCAGTGAGTTGAGCGATTCCATTTCCGAACGACCAATCTTCTTTTTTGACCGTGACAATAGAGACAAAGAGATTCTCTTTTCTCAACCGAGGATTTTTAGTAAGGATATGGACAAGCTCTTGATAGAGCTCTTTTTTCATCGCAGCGGATCGAAAAATCGAAGTGATATAAATCAGGACGAGATCCTTTGAGTTCCGCTTCACTCCCCAGATTTGTGGGTTGAAGTGGAAATAGTCCTTTTTATGCTCTGTGACCATTTGGAAGCGGTCGGTTTTGGGAATTTTCCAAGCTTTGACGAGCGCTTTTTGCACCCCATCCATGAGAGCCTTAATATATTTGGGCGACTTCCCTTCGGCAAGATGAATATGGATGAGAGGCATAAAACTCCTATGAATCGATATTTGTCTAAGTGCCCTCCCGTCATAAATTTGTCAATTAAATTTCATGCACTAAGAATTTATTGCAAATATTGAAATCCTAAAGTAGACTACCCCTCTTTAAATTTTTAATTGAGGTGGAACCAATGAACCGAATTTCACAGATCCTCAACTCCTCTCCCTCCCTGCTCCCTTACGACTCGTTTACAGGAAGATTATTCAGAAGAACTGAAGAACTCGTAGGTTCTTACTCGGAAAATAAAGAGACTGATACTACGT
>CAZIML010000234.1:0-2385 GCA_964540255.1 uncultured bacterium | reverse complement strand
GAGAAGCTCGCTCAACAATTTGAAAAGATGGGATTGGAAAGTGCGATCCCCGCACTCAGGGAGCGAATCCCCTATTTACAAAAAGTAGCCCAAGAACCAGGGATCACCCTAAAAGAAATCAATCGAAAGCTCATCCAACTTGGAAAGAAAGCATGAAAAGAACATTATTTTTAGCAGCGAGCGCGATCACTACCGCATTTGCAAATGGAGAGGCTATGAAACTCGTCAATACAAAGACCGGATTTGTCGTTGTTGAATTCAAGGAAGGAAAAGTGGAGTTTCACGACCGCTTTTTAGAAGCTGAAATGAAAGAGACGGGAATCTTAATCCCCCCCATGATGGCCTCCCAGTTTGAGAATAAAGAGGTGATTTTTTTCGGCGATTCTTTATTTGAAAAAGCGTTTGTCGAAGTCTATTATCCTCTCTGTATTGCAAATACACTCTATCAGTGGAAAAATTAACTGCTTCTGATATTCTCAAGGAATGAAGCTGCCCCTTTTTGCCGTCCCCGTCCGCGCGGGGTTTCCCTCCCCTGCCGACGACTATTTAGAACAGAATCTCGATCTGAATGAACACCTCATTCAACATCCGGCTGCAACCTTCTTTGTTCGAGTAGAAGGAGATTCGATGCGAGGAGCCGGGATTCACAAGGATGATCTTCTCATTGTCGATCGGGCCCTTGAGCCGACAAATGGAAAGATCGTCATCGCCGTTCTGAATGGGGAATTTACAGTGAAGAGGATCCGATTGAACCAAGGGACAGTCGTTCTTGAACCTGAAAACCCCCAATATCAGCCGATGACGATCGATCCTTCATGGGATTTTCGGATTTGGGGAGTTGTCACCTACGTGATTCACAAATGTTCGCACTAGTCGATTGCAATAACTTTTTTGCCTCATGCGAAATGGTCTTTAATCCGAAGCTGGAACAAAAAGCGCTGGTCATTTTGTCGAACAACGATGGGTGCATCATCGCCCGATCGCCGAAAGCAAAAGCGATGGGGATTCAAATGGGAGATCCCGCCTATCTCTACAAACACCTGAAAGAGGTGATCATGCTCTCCTCCAACTTCGCCCTCTACTCAGATATGTCGCAGCGAGTGGTTCAAACCCTCTCTACATTAGTTCCTGAGTTGGAGGTTTACTCGATCGATGAGGTCTTTTTTGAGATCGAAGGGGGCGATTTAAAAAAGCGGGCCTTTGAGATGAGACAAAGAGTGAAGCAGTGGACCGGCATTCCCGTTTCGATCGGAATTGCTCCGACAAAAACACTGGCGAAACTGGCGAGCGAAAGGAGCAAAAAAGGGACTGGGGTCGAGCTCATCCAGCCTGAGGAGATTGATGAGCGATTGAAAGCGACCCCTTTGGAGGAGATTTGGGGGATTGGAGCGAGCCTTACAGAACGGCTGAAGAAGAAAGGAATCTATACCGCCGAGCAGCTAGCCCGCGCCGATGACACTTGGATTCAAAAACTCTTAGGAGTGACCGGTTTTCGAACTGTTTTGGAACTGAGGGGAATCCCCTGTTTTTCGATTGATGAAATCCCCGCGAAGAAAAAAAGCATCGTCTCCTCTCGTTCCTTTGGCCAGAAAATCAAAGAGCTTTCTCATCTCTATGAAGCGATCGCAACGTTTGTTTCAACCGCTGCAGAGAAAATGCGCTCGCAAGAGAGCCTGGCGAGCTTCATTTCGGTCTTTCTTTCCACGTCTCATGAGACCCTCTCCTCTCACATTCAACTCCCCAATCCCACCTCCTACACTCCTGAGCTGATCACATTGGCAAAAGAAGGGGTATCTCGGATCTATCGTCCCGGAGCCGAATATCGAAAAGGGGGCGTCATGCTCGGTGATTTCACAGAAGGGGGGCAGAGCGACTTTATTACGCCGCCGGGAAGGGATCGCTCGAAGGCAATGAAGCTGATCGATGAGATCAACGCCCGCTATGATAAACCAATGGTCCGTTTCGCTGCGACTGGAACTGAGCGTCCCTGGCAAAGCAAAAGAGAGCACGCCTCTTCCAAATTCACCACTCAGTGGAGCGATCTCTTGAAAGTCGACTGATCCTCTGGCACAATCAACTTATTCGGATCATGGGGGAACATTGTGCTAAAAAAGAGAGTCTTATCTACAACGATGATCGCTTTGATGAATGTCTGCGCGATCACAAACATCAAAAACTTCCCTCTTCTCGCCGAATATGGCCTCTCGATCCTCTTTTTTCTCCTCCTCTCTTCCCTCTTTTTTTTCATCCCGGTCGCCCTCGTCTCGGCAGAACTGGCCTCAGGGTGGCCCGAGAGAGGAATTTATAGCTGGGTCAAGGCAGCTCTAGGACCGCGGTTCGGCTTCCTCGCCATCTGGCTCGAGTGGATCGAAAATGTGATCTGGT
>CAZIML010000233.1:0-2390 GCA_964540255.1 uncultured bacterium | reverse complement strand
GTCGAGCCCTTTCGCAGTCACATGTTTGGCCAAATTGATCGAACCCAAGTTGCAAACAGCCGTTTCGGTTTCAGACGAATTGAGCAAAATCTCGGTGCAGAGATTCGAAGAGTGAACCACCCCTACGTGATCTTGCGGAGAACGGATGTTCGATGGATCTTTGAACGTAATCCAAGGATGGCCTGTTTCAAAGAGCATGCTCAACATCTTGCGCCAAAGTTGAACCGCCTCGATCTTCTTATGGAGTTTCAGTTTTCCTTCTTCGACGAGTTTTTCATACTCGCAGTACCGTTTTTCAAAAGCGCTGCCGAAGAGATCGTGAAGATCGGGAACATCGCTCGGGCTGAATAGAGTCCACATGCCCCCCTCTCTCACCCGTTTCATGAACAGGTCGGGGATCCAGTTGGCGGTATTCATATCGTGGGTTCTTCTTCTCTCGTCGCCCGTATTTTTTCTCAGTTCGAGGAAATCTTCGATGTCGAGGTGCCACGTTTCGAGATACGCGCACATCGCCCCCTTCCGTTTTCCCCCCTGGTTGACTGCGACAGCGGTGTCGTTGGCCACTTTCAAGAAGGGGATCACCCCTTGGGAAGTGCCATTCGTCCCCTTGATCCGGGCGCCGGTCGCTCTCACATTCGTCCAGTCGTTTCCGATTCCGCCGGCCCATTTTGAAAGCTGCGCATCGTCGGCGATCACTTTAAAAATGTGGTGGAGATCATCTTTCACAGTGGAAAGATAGCAGGAGCTCAATTGGGAATGGAGCGTTCCTGAATTGAACAATGTGGGGGTGCTCGAAGTGAAGTAAAACTCAGAGAGGACATTGTAAAATTCGATCGCCCTCTTGTTTTTGTCGGCCTCATTCAAAGCGAGCCCCATCGCAACCCTCATCCAGAAGATTTGGGGTGTTTCGAGCCGTCTTTGCTCGTGGTGGATGAAGTAGCGGTCGTAAAGAGTCTGCAGCCCCAAATAGGAGAAGAGATCATCCCGTCCTAAATCCATCGCAGATCCCAACTCATCGAGATCGTAATCGAGCAGTTTGGGAGAAATCCGGTCGTGGGTGATCGCCTCTTTCACATACTTTTTAAAGTATTGCTTATGGGCTTTCGGTAAAGTGGCGTCTGACGCGGGAAGTCCCATCGTTTCCCGGTACAATACATCGAGAAGCAGGCGAGAGGCCACCTGGGAATAAGCAGGCTCCTTTTCAATTTTCGACTTGGCCGCAAAAATGTTGGCCAGATCGACCTCTTGCTCCTTCATCCCCACGTAGTATTGGGAGATCGCCGTCTCTAAAAGCTCATCGACAGAGACGAGGTTTTCCAACCCTCGGGAAGCATAGGCCAATTTGCTTCTCAGCATGATCTCAGTCATCACCATCTTGCCGCTGTCGTTCGTTGCGATTTCGAACTGTCTTACGGGGGCGTTTTCATCGACGGTTGTCGGATGATTTGTCTCTTGGTTTTTCGCTTTTTCGGCCCGGTACAAGATGTATTGCTTTGCCACATCGAAGTACTTTTCGTTCATTAAATCTCTTTCGAGCCGATCTTCGATCATGTCGATGTAAAGAGCATCTCCTTTCGCAGCAAGTTCAGCCATTTCCCCTACAATTTTCTGAGTCAGGCTATTCACGGCCGCGACCACCTCATCGGGGGTCTGCTCTTCGATTTTGCGCGCTCGTCGGAAAGCTCTTTCGATCGACGAGGCGATTTTCATCGGATTGAAGCGGGCAGGAGTCGTTTTGTCTCTTCGGTAGATTTTTAAGTTTTGGGGGGAGCCTTCTCGTTTTGCTTTGCGGCTATCTCTATAGATGATGTAGTCGCGGGCCACATCGTGGTGCCCGTTTTTCATCAAAGTCACCTCGACCACATCCTGGATCCCTTCGACCGTCAGGCAAGCCCCTTTTGAGGCCAAATTCAAAACTTGTTTAACGACTAGATCGGTGATCTGACCCGCTACTTGCTGCTGCTCGCTATCGAGAGTCTCACACTTTTTCGTATCCCGAAAAGCCGCCTCGATCGCCAAAAGGATCCGCTCTCTTCTGAAAGGAACCAGCGTCCCGTTTCTTTTTACGACCGTATACTGAGTCTCTTTATTCACTCCCTTTTTCGAGCCGCCTGATTTTGGCGTCTCTTCCAAAAATGAAGTCGTAGTATCATGGGTAGTTTGTCTTTTCATAATCGCCCCTAACTAACTTGTATATAAATGAAAAAAAACCCATTTAGGGCTCTTTTCGGTTTTTATCTATTTTGGCCGCTGCTACCAGATCTAGTAGATCACCGTGCCTTACACACACTATATATTGTAGTTGACACTTTCGTGTCTACAAAAAAAGAAGTCTCATGGAGAAGACTGGATATCAGGATTTTTGGTGGGGCGATGGGTTAACCACAGAG
>CAZIML010000232.1:0-2440 GCA_964540255.1 uncultured bacterium | reverse complement strand
AGAAAAACTGGTAGAATCTAAATACATCGTTTATGCTGGAGCCAGGGAAACTTCAACTCTTGATCAATTAAAAGCATTACAAGATCGTTTTCCTGACAACCTCACCATTATTTCATTAGATGTGACTGATTCAGAGAGTGTCAAGCAAGCTGTTGCTCAAGTGTTTAATCGAGAGGGGCGGATTGATGCACTGATCAATAATGCGGGGATCATGGCGTATGGGTCAGTTGAGAACCTGACCATTGAAGAAGCGCGCCAAATTTTTGAAGTCAATTTATTTGGGGCCATCCGTACTGCTCAGGAAGTCCTTCCGATTATGCGAAAGCAAAACAGTGGAAGGATTATTCAAATCAGCTCAAGATCAGGGTTTCGTCCACTGCCAACTCTAAGTCTTTATGCGGCAAGCAAATTTGCCCTCGAAGGACTTTCTGAAACAATGGCCGCTTCCCTAAAACCATGGAATATTTTTGTATCATTGATTGAACCAGGGCCTGTTGCCACTGAACTGGACTTTATTTCTCCTTATGGATCTCGCCTGAAGAGAAATGAAGACCCTTATTATCCCATCTTTGAAGCTTCGGGATTGCTTGACCCAATAAGTCCTCTTGTACAACAACCGGGAGAAATTGCTGACTTTGTTCAGAAAGCTCTTGAAGAGGATACCCCTCGGTTTCGGTATCAAACTACTCCAGCAATAGAAAAACAAGCAGCTCAAAGACTATTCGATATCACAGGCCTGCAAAATCTTGCTGAATGGGAGCAGATTCTATTTCCGTCTCAATAAAAAAGGCCGGGAAAATTTCCCGGCCCTAAATTTTGCATTTTGCATTCCGCAATCTGCATTTCTTTTTGGAGGTGGCTGGATGCGTTCAGAACGTTTGATTGGTCATCTTTTAGCAATAAGGTCAAAAGCAATACCTGTTTTTCCCAGAAATTATTTACTATCTCGGGTACTGTTCAACAAAACTTACGATAGCAGAAGGGAGATCATGGACGATTGTGTATTCATTTACAAAATCATCTATTCGTTTATCCCATGGACGCGAGAAAACTCGGCCCTTCAGGGCCGAGATGAATCGCGCCCTGTCTAAGAGGTAGGGGATTGTTGCTCCTCAATATACTGTCGAATAATCTCCAAGGGAGCGCCTCCACAGGCCCCTGCAAAATAGCTTGGCGACCAGAGACTTTCACCCCAAAGAGCATTCCGAATAGATGGGTGGTTGTTTTTCCTCACCAATCTCGAAGAGACCCCTTTTAAACTGTTGACAAGCTTAGATACGGAGATTTTGGGAGGATAGTTGACGAGTAGATGCACGTGATCTTTTTCCCCTTCAAATTCCACCAGCTTCGCAGAAAAATCTCGGCAAACGCTACCAAAGATCGTGCGTAGCTCTTCGAGTATGGCTTTGGTGAATACGTTGCGGCGGTATTTTGTGATGAAGACCAAATGTACATGCATTAAAAAAACGCATGTTCTACCCCTTCTGAAATCATTTGACAAATTCATAGACCAAATCATACCATAGGCGCATGCTTGTTCGGAAATCTTTTCAATTCAGACTGAACCCAACTAAAAAACAGGTAAGGCTGCTCGATGAACAGCTGGGAGAATGCCGCTGGCTCTACAACGAACTCCTCTCTCAAAGAAAGTTGAGTTTTGAAGAACTCGATCTGTCCCTATCAAAGTATCAACAACTCATGTTGCTTCCCCTCATCAAGGAAGAAAAGCCCACGCTTGCCAAAGTGCATTCGCAAGTGCTACAAAACGTAGTGGATCGTTTGGACAAAGCCTTCCAAGGCTTTTTTCGGCGATGTGAACGGGGAGAAAAGGCCGGATTTCCCCGTTTCCGCGGCATACACCGCTACAATAGCTTCTGCTACCCCCAAAGCGGCTTCGCCATTGAGCAGGGACGGCTCCTCTTATCCAAAGTGGGCTCCATCCGCATCAAACTCCACCGACCTATTGTTGGGGCTATCAAAACCTGCACCCTACGCAAAAACCCCTCGGGAGATTGGGATGTCTCTTTCTCCTGTGAGGTAGAGATTGCCACCCGTCCCGCCGGCAACGAAGCCATTGGCATTGATATGGGACTCGCAACCTTCGCCACCTTCTCTAACGGAGAAGAGATAGCCAACCCCCGCTTCTTCAAGCGAGGGGAAAAATCTCTCGCCAAAGCCCAACGGAAACTAGCCAAGCTAGAAAAAGGAACCCCCATTCGCAGAAGACAAGGGAAAGTCGCAGCCAAAATCCACGAAAAAATCCGCAACCAACGGAAAGATTTTTGTCACAAACAAGCCAAACAGGTCATAGATCGCTACCAATACATTTGCATAGAAGATCTGAACACAGCTAGAATGGTGGAAAAGTCCCCTTTGGCCAAATCAATTACAGACGCCAGTTGGAATCAGTTTCAACAGTACCTCACCTACAAAGCGGCAG
>CAZIML010000231.1:0-2451 GCA_964540255.1 uncultured bacterium | reverse complement strand
TCTCCTTTATGAATCGCTTAAGTTCGAACGAGGGGGAAGCCAGGCGCTTCTTTTTCCGTTGGAAGTGGAGCTGTTGAAGGGAGAAGAGTCGATGGCGGACCGGTTGAATGAAGCTGGGATCGAATGCCGCCTCCTGAATCGGACTCTCGTGATCGATGCCCTTCCCCCCTTCTTGGAAGCAGGAGAGTTTTCTCGGTTTCTGAATTGCTGGAGAGAGGGAAAAAAGATCGAGCAGATCGCCACTCGATTTTGCCGCTCGGAGCAAAAAAGCTACTCGCTCGATGAGGCGATGATGATTTGGAGAAAAGTGCTCAAGTGTAAAGATGCTCAATACGATCCACTGGGAAAACCAATTTGGGTCGCGATTAAAGAAGAGGAATTATGGAATCTATTCGGGTCAAAAAACTAAAAGAGGAGATCCCTCTTCCTTGTTTTATTGAAGGGAGCGCCGATTTGCTCTATTTGACTGGACTTTCTCTTTCGAAAGGGCGTCTTTTCGTCTCGAAAGAGGAGGCGATTCTCTTCGTCGATGGGCGATATTATGAAAAGGCGTTGAAAGAGGCTCCTTGCTCAGTAAGACTCTGGGATGAACAGAAGAAAATCAGTTTAGACAAGATCGGATTTGACAGCGCCGCGGTGACTTATGAGGGATATTTGACCTTAAAGGGGCAATTTCCTCAGGTTGAATGGATTCCCCTCCCCAATCCGATCAAAAGACTCAGAGGCGTGAAAGAGGCCAAGGAAATCGCCGCGTTAAGGAAAGCAGCCCATTTGACATGGCTTGGGTACAAAGAGGTGATCACTCATTTGAAACAAGGAGTCAGCGAAGAGGAACTCGCCTTCATTTTCGAGATCTTTTGCCGCAAAAACGGAGCCTCGGGGCTTTCCTTTGAACCGATCATCGCCTTTGGAGAAAATAGCGCCTATCCTCACCACCGCGCGGGGAAAAAAAGGCTTGAAGAGGGGGAGGTGGTCTTAGTCGATGTGGGAGCCGTTGTCGATCAATATCACGGAGATATGACCCGGATTCACTACTTTGGGAAAGCTGATCCAAGGATTGTTCGATTGGAAGAAGTGGTGAAGCGGGCGAAAGAAAAGGCGATCGCCCACGTGAAGCCAGGGGTACGGGCAGGAGAGCTGGATCAAATGGTCCGCGATGAGTTCGATCGGGCCAATGTAAAGCCGCTTTACACGCATAGTTTGGGGCATGGAGTGGGCCTAGAGACGCATGAATTTCCTCGAATTCGGTTCGATGGGGAGGATAAAGAGGTCGTTTTGGAAGAGGGGATGGTCTTCACGATCGAGCCGGGCCTATATCAGGCAGGAGTCGGAGGAATTCGCCTTGAGGATATGATCCTCGTGACCCGCTCAGGCTTCGAGAATCTTTCTTCTTTTACATAAGTAGAGAAGATTTGACTTCTCGCTGGATGGGATTTATCCTGGAGCTATGCTCAGCTTTCGAAAGAAGATCTTCTTCGGCGACTTTTTCATCTTCCTCATTTTCCTCGCCTTCCTCTTTCCTCTCGTCGATTTCGCAGTGAAAAAAGTGGTGCAAATCACTTTGAGCAATCAGGTCGAAAAGTACGTTGCCCTCCTCAAAAAAGCGTCCAGCCAAGATGAATTGGTCGAAATGATCCAAAATGACCCCCAATTTTTCAATCAGCCGATCAGTTTGTTCGATGGGGAGGGAAATCTCATCCATCGCTCCCCCTCGTCCATAGTGGCTGATAAGACCCCTTCGGTTGAAGTGGCGGAAGCTCTTTTGAAAGGAAAAGGGTACGCTGAAGAGGCTACTTCGGTGGCCAATGAAAAGTATGCCTTCATCGCGATCCGGTTCGAAGCTGGAGGAAATGAATATATTTTCGACACTCATGTGATTTTCTACCAAATTGGAAGAACGACGTTGATCCAGTTTGAAATCATATTAACCCTTCTTTTGGGACTGATGTTCGCGGTTTACATGTTCATCAATCAGGCGGTCCTTTATGGAGTGACCCGCCCGATTGAACAAATCATCAACTCGATCGTCCCATATCGAGAGGGAAAGGTGAAATATCCTCCCCGGATCTCTTTGGGTTCGATCAAAGATGATGCATTCAATAAATTGGCCTTTACGATCAACTCGCTCACAGAACAGATCCATCAGCAAATCGAAAATTTATTGAGGGAAAAGCAAAAAACGGAAGAAATTCTTCAGTCGCTGGGAGAGGGAGTTTTGGCAACCGATATGAACGGAGAGGTGATCTTCATCAATCAGTCGGCTTGCAAGATGCTGAACGTCTCAAGAGTGGCTATTTTACGCCAAAAGCTCGAGAGTGTGGCTGATTCCGATCTGGCAAAAAAATGTCATGAGCTGATCCAAGAAACCATTCGGAAAAAAGAGGCGCTGGTTCAAACCTATTCGATTCGAAAAGCAGGTCCTTTGACTCTCGATTTAATCTCAGCTCTTTT
>CAZIML010000230.1:0-2501 GCA_964540255.1 uncultured bacterium | reverse complement strand
GAGTATGCCCACTTAAAACATCCTTTGTTAAAAGAGATATTAACTGTCCCTGAAGCTTTTGCTAGTAACTGAAAATGAACCCTGTAGACTCTTCAGATCGGAAGCGCCTCTGCTTACTTGGAGGGCTCCTCTCGCTTTTATTTTGCCTTTTGATCGTCCGTTTCTACCAAATCCAAATCATCGAAGGAGATAAGTGGTCGGCGGCCGCTCTTTCGCAGCATCAGTACATCGCTAAAGAACCCTGCATGCGGGGCTCTTTCTATTCGAATACTTCGATTAAAAAAGGGCATCCGGGCGAAGAGCAGCCCTTTGTGATCGACGTTCCCAAATTCCACCTATTCGTCGACCCCGATTCGATCCCAGAGCCGCTCAAAATGAAGAGCGCAGAGGAACTCGCCTCCCGTTTTGGCATCGACAAGAAGGGGGAGTTCTTTAAGAAAAGCCGGAGTCGAAAAATTGCCGCATGGCTCGATCGGGAAAAACGAAAACAGATCGAATCGTGGTGGAACGAGTTTTCTAAAAATGAAAAGTTGGTCCGAAACGCCCTTTATTTCACCTCAGAGTATAAGCGTTCATATCCATTTGGGAGTTTGCTCGGCGCGGTTCTTCATACGGTCCAGGAGGATCAGGCCCATCCGACAGGGGGGCTCGAAATGATGCTGGATTCCTATCTCAAGGGAAAGGAGGGAAAAAGGCTCATTGTCCGCTCTCCACGCCATCCCCTTGATACAGGAAAAGTGATCGTCCCTCCTGAAAATGGGGCCGATGTCTATTTGACGATCAACCACTATCTTCAAGCGATTGCCGAGTCGGAGCTTGCGAAAGGTGTGCAAGCGGCAAAAGCTCTGGGTGGGTGGGCGGTGATGATGGATCCTTACACCGGAGAAATATTAGCGCTCGCTCAGGTGCCCACCTTTGATCCGAGACATTATTCCGATTATTTCAACGATCCAAAACGGATCGAAGATACAAAAATCAGAGCGGTGACTGACTGTTTCGAGCCTGGCTCCATTTTCAAGCCGATCACGATGGCTGTCTGTCTGAAAGCCAATGACGAGCTGATCAAGCAGGGAAAGAAGCCCATTTTCACTCCCGAAGAAAAGGTAGCCACATCGAATGGGTGGTTTCCTGGAAGGAGTTTTCCTCTCAAAGATGGAAGGCCCCACAACTTTTTGAACATGGACTTGGCGATGCAAAAATCGTCCAATATCTACATGGCTCGAATCGTTCACCGCCTCATTGAAACGATGGGGGATCAATGGTACCGGAATGCCCTTTCAGAAATTTTTGGATTTGGGCAAAAGACCAAAATCGACCTACCTGCTGAGAGTACTGGCCTAGTCCCTACCCCCGGAAAGTTGCACCCGAATGGGAAGCTCGAATGGTCCCTCCCCACCCCCTATTCGCTCGCAATTGGACACAACATCTTAGCGAACAGCATCCAGTTGGTCCGCGCCTACGGGATCTTAGCGAATGGGGGGCTCGATGTGCAGCCCCATTTGATCCGAAAAATTGTAAAAGGAGGGCGTACTCTTGTCGACAACACAGGCTATCGCGCCCATAAACCAGTCTTAAGCCCTGCGATCACTCGTCCTATCGTCCGGTCGATGAAATTTGTGACCAAACCGGGCGGGACGTCGACTCGAGGGGATATTCACGGCTATACAGAGGTGGGGAAGTCGGGGACTGCTGAGAAAATCATCGACGGGGTCTATTCTAAAGATCACAACATCTCTTCTTTCATCGGCTTCGCCCCAGCTCATAATCCCCGTTTTGTCTTGATCGTATCGCTCGATGATCCAGAGAAGCGGATCGAAAATGGGTGCAAGCACCAGATGGGAGGTTATTGTTCGGCCCCCATTTTTAGAGAAATCGCCACACGTGCGCTCCAATATCTAGGGGTCACTCCCGATGATCCCTACGGTCTTCCTCCGGGCGATCCGAGGAGAGATCCGAAAAAGGCCGATTGGCTCGCCGAAGTGGAACAGCTCAAAGAGATTTATCACAAGTGGAATGTTCGATAGATCTCTTCAAGTTTTCTATAATCTGCCGAGTTCTCCGCTTCCTGAACATGGCCGCTATATTCTCCGATGTAGGTGAGCCATTTCGCCTTTTGGAAATAGTCGAGTCCTTCTTTGATCGCCTCAACCAGCTCTGGAATGGTTTTGGATCCATTGAATAGCGAGGGGGAGCTAAGGATCGCTGGCGGAAGGCCGATTTGATAGAGAAGGAGATTCAAGAGGACAAAACAAAACGTTCTTCCATTTCCATCGGGAAATGGATGGTAAATCAATAGGGCTCTGCAGCATCTTGCAATCGCTGCCAGTTGATCCTCTAATGAAACTTCAGGATTCTGAGCGGACGCGTAGAACTGGTTCATGAGTCGATCAATCCGATCCATGTCATCCATTCGAAATTGGCTCGTGACCCGATGACACTCAGCTCTCCATTCGATTTTGGCTAAATATTTCTCGAGCTCCCGTTCAATGAGAGACATTCTC
>CAZIML010000229.1:0-2517 GCA_964540255.1 uncultured bacterium | reverse complement strand
CTGGGAAAAAGGGGGCTTTTTTAAAGCCGACCCCCATTCGAAAAAAGAGCCCTACTGTATCGTCATCCCTCCCCCGAACGTCACCGGCGTTCTCCATATGGGACATGCCCTCGTCGACACCCTCCAAGATATTCTCATCCGATGGAAGAGGATGCTCGGCTGCGAAGTCCTTTGGATCCCTGGAACCGACCACGCCGGAATCGCCACCCAAACCGTTGTAGAGAGAAACCTTTACGCCAAAACCGGCAAACGGCGCAAAGACTTTTCCCGCGAAGAGTTCTTGAGCCATGTTTGGAATTGGAAGGAATTGAGCGAAGGACAGATTTTGGGCCAGCTCCGAAAGCTCGGCTGCTCTTGCGATTGGTCCCGCCTCCGCTTCACGATGGACGAGGGGTGCAATCAAGCCGTCCGGACAATTTTCAAAAAAATGTTTGATGAAAAGCTCATTTATCAGGGCGATTATCTCGTCAACTGGGACCCGGTCGCTCAAACGGCCCTTTCGGACGATGAAGTGGAACATGAAGAGAGAGATTCGTTCCTCTGGCACATCGAGTATCCGGTCGAAGGGGGCGGACGCCTCATCGTCGCCACCACCCGTCCTGAGACGATGCTCGGCGATACCGCTGTCGCTGTCCACCCGAGCGATGAACGGTACCAAAAATTTATCGGGAAAAAAGTCAAACTCCCTCTTACAGGCCGCCTCGTCCCAGTTGTTGCCGACCCCTTTGTCGACCCTGCTTTTGGTTCAGGCGTTGTCAAAATCACCCCCGCTCATGACTTCAACGACTTTGAAGTAGCAGAACGGCTCAAACTCCCCCGTCTAAACATCATGACTCCCGACGGAAAAATCTTAAGCGGGGTCTACGCGGGCCAAACGATGGAAGAGGCGAGAGAATCGGTCTTGAGAGATTTAGGTTCCCTTGTGATCAAGAAAGAGCCCCACAAGCTCCGGGTCGGGATCTCGTACCGCTCAAAAGCAGTCATTCAACCCTACCTTTCGAAGCAGTGGTTTGTCAAAATGAGCCATTTCAAAGAAAAGCTCATTTCAGCGGTCAAAGAAAAGCGGGTCACCCTCATTCCGCCTCACTGGGAATCTACCTATTTTCACTGGATCGAAAATTTACGCGACTGGTGTATCTCACGCCAGCTTTGGTGGGGGCACCGGATCCCCATCTGGAGCCGCGGAGAGGAGAAAATCTGTTACGATGGAGAGGGGGATCCTCCAGGGCTCGATTCGAGCTGGAAACAAGATCCAGACGTTCTTGACACCTGGTTTTCTTCGGCTCTTTGGCCCTTTAGCACACTCGGATGGCCTAATAAAACCGATGATCTGAAAAAATTCTACCCCACCTCCACTCTGATCACTGGCCACGACATCCTCTTTTTCTGGGTCGCCCGGATGATCATGATGGGAGAATATGCGATGGGGAAAGTCCCCTTCCGAGAAACCTTCCTCCACGGTCTTGTCTACGGTAAATCCTACTGGCGCAATACTTCCCATGGGGTCGTCTATGTGAAGCCGGAAGAGAAGAAAAAGTATGATCTTGGAGAAATCCCTCCTAAAGAGGTTGAGTCGAAGTGGGAAAAAATGTCCAAATCGAAAGGGAATGTGATCGACCCTCTTGCCCTCATCGACGAATATGGGACAGATGCGATGCGCCTCGCCCTTTGCTCGAGCGTCACACACGCGCGGCAGATCGATCTCGACCTCCGCCGCTTTGAAGAGTACAAAAACTTCGCCAATAAAGTTTGGAACGGCTCCCGCTTTGTCTTTATGAATCTCGAAGGATTCTCAGGAGAAGATCTCTCCAAAGGGATCGATCAAAAAGCGCTCACCCTCGAAGACCGCTGGATCCTTTCCCTTCTCCATCGAACCGTTTCAGAGATCAACAAGAACCTTGCCGAATATACCTTCGACAAGGCGGCCACCCGCGCCTATGAGTTTTTCTGGAACGATTTTTGCGCCACCTACGTCGAACTTGCCAAACCGGTTCTTTTCGGCAAGGCGGGGACCCCAGAACTGAGAGCCAATAAGCAGCGGATGCTCGTCGTTCTCCTCTCCAATGCAATCCGATTGATGCATCCGATCTCTCCCTTCATCACCGAGGAGATCTTCTCCCTTCTGAAGGGACATCTCCATCTCTCCAAAGAAGCCAAAAACGATCCCTATACCCATGAGACAGTCAAAGACCTCCTCTCCCCCGCTTGTATTTCCTCTCCCTATCCACAGCCAATTGGGGCGATTGATGAAGAGAGTGAGAAAACTTTCGATCAGATGAATGAGCTGGTGCGGCAGATTCGGAATATCCGGGCTGAGATGCAGCTCCCCCCTTCGGAAAAAACCGAGTTGATCATCGTCGGCGCTTCGGAGTCGGTCGAGGCTCACCAAAACATCCTCACCGCCCTCACCCCCACGGTGAAGATCACCTTCACCCATCAGGAGCCTCCCTCCTTTGGAGCTAGCGCTCTCGTCGGTTCGTTGAAGCTGACCATCCCGATCCCCGAATCCCTCAAAGT
>CAZIML010000228.1:0-2570 GCA_964540255.1 uncultured bacterium | reverse complement strand
GGCTCGTTTCGGATCGATCGATTCATTTCTAAAATCGGACACGCCCGCTCCTTCATCACTTTTGCCCTCCTCCTCGCCATTCTCACTTTAGCTCAAAGTCTTTGGATCGATCCTTGGTACTGGTCATTCCTCCGTTTGATCGGGGGCGGATGCATGGCTGGAGTCTTCATCGTCATCGAAAGCTGGCTTTTGATCCAAAGCGGCCCTCAATTGCGCGGCGCGATCCTTTCAATCTACCTCGCCGTCTTTTATGCCGCCCTTTCAAGCGGCCAACTCTTGATCAATCTCTCCGATCCCCTCTCCCCCTACCCTTTTTACGTCACGGCAGCCCTCATTTTCCTTTCGATCCTTCCGGTTGCGAAGAGCAAAACGGCTCAACCCCAAACAACAGAATCGTCCAACATGACTCTTCTCCAACTCTATCAAATCTCTCCGCTGGGGTTTATGGGAGGGGTGATCTCGGGAATGCTTCTCGCCTCAGTCTATGGACTCGTTCCCATTTACGCCACTTCAATAGGCCTTTCTGTTTCTGAAATCGGGACTCTCATGGCGCTTCTCATCTTTGGAGGGTTCCTCCTTCAATGGCCCTTCGGCAGATTCGGCGATAAAGGAGATAGACGCAAAGTTCTCAACTGGGCCAGCTTCATCACCGCCCTTCTTGGAATCGCACTCGGTCTCTTCGAAGAAGGCTCGCTCTATCTTCTCTACGCTTTAGCCGCTCTCTTTGGAGGTTTTTCTTTCACCCTTTATCCATTGAGCATGGCCTACGCCTGCGAACGGGTCAAAGAGGAGCAAATCGTCGCCGCAACGGGAGGCTTTGTCCTCTCTTATGGAATTGGAGCAATCGCCGGCCCTATCTTGGGGCCGATTGCAATGAGTTGGGCGGGACCAGGAGGCCTTTTCTATTTTCTCTCAGGCATATCCCTACTTCTCGGCCTCATCGGCCTCAAAAAACCAGCCCCCGCTCTCCTGGACGAGTAGATTACACTTTTTTGTAGTACTTCCACTCAAGATGGTTTGAGATGCAGGCGACGATCCAGACAATTCCGCCCCCCACGATCACTCCTAGTGGACTGACCACCCTCACCCCAAACGGGAAAATCGCAATCGCGATGAATCCCCCAAAAGTGATGATGAAACTGATCAAAGCGAGTTTAAAATTTGTGATCTTTGCTTCAAGCAAAGCTAAAAAGAAAAAAATCGATGCGTTCAAAAAGCCAATCACCATCGCAAAAAGAAGATCGGCGCCAATATTCGGAAGATTTTCAAACTGTTCAATCTCAATCCCTGGCGACACCCGATCCATAAAAAAAACAACCAGGAAATTGAGGAAAAGACTCCGGAGATAATTCATAGAGGAAGATCCGTTTTATGCGACGCCCGCTTCATCTCAAAATAATTGGTGAGAAAACTTCCGATCGTCACTGCAGAAGAGGCAAAAATATACCCCTCTACACTCGTTACACTCACTCCAATCGGCAAGAGTTTGACAATCCCATAGACCGCAAAATTCAAAATCAAGGCAATCAATGCAATCTTGAGCGGAGAAGTATGGTGATTTATCACCTTAAGCATCGGATAAATCAGCGAGTTCAACAAACCGAGAGCGAATGAGAAAATCAAATCGCCCCCAATGTGGGGAAGTTTTGTATGATCTGTAATTTCTATCCCCGGAATGATATGATCGGAGAAAAAAACAACTAAGAAGTTTATAACTAAGCTCTTGAGATAATTCATAGTGAACCTGATATACTCTTCCTTACACGTTACAAAAAGTTGTTTACTTTTACAAGTCATGAAACGAATTCTTTGGTTTTTCCTCCTTCTCGCCTCCTGCTCGATGCCTCCCCCGGCCTCAAATAAACTCCGCATTTCCTTCAACACCTACCCGGCGACCCTCGACCCGCGAAAAGCGGGCG
Organism: uncultured bacterium; assembly: GCA_964540255.1. GTDB lineage: Bacteria > Chlamydiota > Chlamydiia > Chlamydiales > SM23-39 > REEB52. The sequence continues at coordinate 651 of CAZIML010000228.1, read as the reverse complement.
ATTTCGTCTCATCCACTTTAATCTGTTTGATTTATGAAGGGCTAACCCGTTCGCTGCCAGGAGGCACAGTCGAGCCGGCGCTCGCCGAGCGGTGGGAACTCTCCCCTGATGAAACCCTCTATACCTTCCACCTTCGAAAAGCATTTTGGACTGATAAAAAACCGATCACCGCCTACGACTTTGAAGCCTCCTGGAAAGAGGCGCTCGCCCCCCCGGGACTCAATGGCTATTTGTTTTACCCGATCAAAAATGTAGAAAGATACCTGAAGGGAGAGGTCACCATTGAAGAAGTGGGGATCAAAGCGGTCGACGAACGAACTTTGCAAGTCGAGCTCGAAGCCCCCACCCCCTCTTTTTATTCCCTCACCGCATTCCCCACCTTCTTTCCCTCCCGCAGCGACGCTCCCAGCGCTACAAGCGGCCCCTTTCAAATCGGGCAGAGGATCAACCACTCCGAAATCACTCTTTTGAAAAGCAAAACCTTTTGGAATGAAAAAGGGTCTTTGATCGATGAAATCCATATCAGCATCGTTCCTGACGAGATGACCGCCCTTCAAATGTATGAGAGAAACGAACTCGATTTTCTCGGAGGCCCCCTCTCCCCCCGCCCCCTGGACGCCCGTGAAAAACTCGAAGTTCAAGTGGTCCAAA
>CAZIML010000227.1:0-2605 GCA_964540255.1 uncultured bacterium | reverse complement strand
CTCAACGATATCCGCGACAGTTTGGACAAGTATGAGCTCCCCCGCGTTGAACATTTTGACGAAAAAATCTTCTTTTTCATCCGGCAGCCCGGAAATAGCGAAGTGGGCCTCTATACAGAAACCCTCACCATCATCCTCACCAACTCTTTCGTCATCGCCATCTCCCCTCACCGAAGCGAGCTGATCGAAAACCTCATCTCTTCCAATACCTCTCTCGGCGTGAGTCAAAAATCAAAGCTGATCCTTCACATCTTGCTCAAGATCACACAAGATTACACAAACTGCATCAAAAGGCTCAGACACAGCATTTTAGGCGCTGAGGAACCCCCCACGATCGTCGACACTCATTCGATCGGCGTTCTCACAAAAAACGAAGAGATCTTGAACCAATATCTAACCGCACTGGTTCCCATGCGCAATCTCTTAGAGACGATGGCTTCAGGAAGATACATGAACTTTTACGAACAAGATCTCGATTTGCTCGAAGACTTGATGATCGCCATGCAGCAGTCGGAAGATGTTTGCCGGGTCAACATTAAGAGCATCCGCTCCCTCAGAGACGCTTACCACATCATTTTCACAAATGATGTCAATAAGACGATCAAGCTCCTCACCGCCGTCACGATTATTTTCACCATCCCCACAATGATCGCCTCTGTTTATGGAATGAACGTCACCCTCCCTTTGCAGGGGCGGGGCGACGCCTTTTACCTCATCATGGGGATGACCCTCATCGTCACCATCCTCGCAGTCATCTGGTTCCGCAAAAACCGCTGGCTTTAAAGAGGCAATTCTCAAAACTCCCCGCGCCAAGGCGATTGCAAGAAGAATCTCTCGACAAGTCTTGTCCCTAGAGAAGGATGGGGAAAAGAGCAAGGATCCGCTCGAAGCGAGCGGGCAGGATCGGCGAGACGCCGACAGGATAGAAAAAAGAAATTTTCTTGATCCTGCCACTGCGTTTCGCAGTGATCCTGCCGCCATGCCTCATGGCGATCCTTGCTCATTTTTCTTTGCAAGCAATTGATGAGGAGTTTGAGAGTTGCCTATAAAAAACAATTTAAGTAGACTGCTTCCAATTTTTAGGAGGCATTGATGTTATTTCTTTTGGCGACTCTCCTTTCACTTGGCTTTCAAGAAGCTCGCTATCCGGAGTGGAAGCAAACATTCTCCGTCGAAGAAATGATCCATCAAGAGTCCAATGAGAAGGGTGAAATCGTCATTTTCCGCAATCGCCGATTTGGAAAAATCGTTGCGATCGACGGGATGATTCACCTCGCCGAAAACGACGTCTTTATCTACCACGAGATGATGGCCCACGTTCCCCTTCTCGCTCACGGCGAGGCAAAATCGGTCCTCATCCTCGGAGGGGGCGATGGTGGGTTATTGAAAGAGGTCCTTCGCCATCCAAATATTGAAAGAGTGGTTGTTGCCGAAAGCGATCCAACCAAAATCGTCCTTTCGAAAAAATTCTTCCCCGAACTGTTCAGCAGCGCCTTTGAAGATCCTAAATCAACCATTCTCATTCAAGAGGAGAGCCGCTTTATCAAAGAGACAGAAGAGACCTTCGATCTCATTCTTTTCGACACGAAATCGTCCCATGAGCTCCCCCCTGAGTTTTATAGCGATTGCAAGGCGATCCTGAAGCCCAATGGGATTCTCGTCCATCCCAACGGCATTCCTTTCCTAGAGAAGGAGAGACTCGTCTCAACTTACGAGAATGGGAAGGCTCATTTCAAACACGTCCAATTTTACATTGCCCCGGTTCCCACTTCCATTGGAGGGTTCATGGCTTTTGCTTTTGCCAGCGACCGGAAATATAAGCCAGCCGCCAAACTCCTAACGGAACGATTGGAGAAGCTCAAAGGGGAAATGCGCTACTATAATCCCGCAATTCATCGAGCCTCCTTTTCGCTCCCTCAATCTCTAATATGTAAATAAAAATTTTACCTTCACCTCTATTTAACTAATAATCATACATTTACATGTTTTTGTAAATTTTGCTATTTAAAAGTTACAAACAACTGAAAATAATGATATAATGTTATAAACAACAATAAAAAATAATGTCGACACAAGTAATAAAAACTGCAGTTGATTGCAAATCTACCGATGACCTTCTCAGTGAAGTTGGAAACTTTTTCAGCACTGCGGAGAGAAACCAAAAAGTCAGACTCAGGATCGATTTTCCCCACGAAACAACCACAATCATTGGATTTCAAGTAGGCTGGAAGAATGGCGAATCGAGAGGGCTCCCACATCGGGTCCACAAAGTCAGAATTCGATATGCTATGGCTCCAGACTCAACAATCAAGGTACAGAACGGACATTTATATTCTAAAGAAGACATCTCAGGAAATTCGGAAAATCCATTTGAGTGGGACACAGCCGTCACATTTATTCGAGAAATCACCCCAGAACAAAAAACAATCCTCGATAGGGTGCGCTCAATCATGATTAAATATATGGGGCTCTTAACACCTGCAACCTCAGAAAAAGACCTAGATAAACTCACAGTCCCGATTTCCAACGCAACACCTGAGTAATCGGTAATTTCTAAGTGGAACTAATCCCAATTTTCGTTTCTTATACGCATAATCTATCCGTC
>CAZIML010000226.1:0-2626 GCA_964540255.1 uncultured bacterium | reverse complement strand
AGACAGCATTGCCGTCCTACCGACTAACGACCCCCGCACCGTCGACCGGATCATAGAAAAGTTAAAAGCGACCGGGAAAGAAGAAATTTTCGACCCTCGCACCCACGCCACCTTCCTTTTTCGAGATTATCTCCTCCACAAAGCCAACATCCATAAAGTTTCATTCCACAAACTCTTTCCGGTTGAAAAAACACAGCTTCCCCTCCTTGAGCTCGTTAAACACCATCAACCCGCTCCCTCAGAACTATGCCGCATCCTCCTTCCCCTCATGCCCCGCTTCTACTCGATCGCCTCCTCTCCCAAAGTCTTCCCTCATCAAATTGACCTCACCGTTGCCCACGTTGAGTATGAGCTGAATGGAGAACCCATATTTGGCGTTGGGAGTCATTTTCTCTGTAAACAAGCCGAAGTCGAATCGACCCCGATTCCCATCTATGTACAACCCTCGAATCATTTTACCCTACCTGAGGACCCAAACACCCCGATCATCCTCATTGGTCCCGGCACTGGAGTCGCTCCCTTTCGCGCCTTTCTTCAGGAGCGGATCGCCACCCAGGCCCCTGGACTCAACTGGCTTTTCTTTGGCGAAAGGAATCGTGCTTCCGACTTTTATTACAGCGACTTTTGGCTTGAGCTTGAAAAGCAAGGACGGCTCCGCCTCGATCTTGCGTTTTCCCGCGATCAAAAAGAAAAAGTCTACGTACAGCACAAGCTCCTACAAGAAAGAAAAAGCGTTTGGAATTGGATTGAAAAAGGAGCTTTTATCTATGTTTGCGGCGATGCCGAGCGAATGGCTAAAGATGTCGACGCCGCTCTTGAAGAAATCGTCCACAAAGAAGGGAATCTAATCCAAGAAGACGCGCGGAAATTTTTAAAAACGATGCGCGCTGAAAAACGATATCTTTTAGATGTCTATTGAACCGTTGTGATGATGCAGAAACACTGAAGCCCATCGCCGCAACCGAAGTCGGTAAGGCCATCGCCAGAAGTCGCCGTAATCCCCACACCCTCCACTTTGATCCGGAGGACCGAAGCGATTTTTTTTCTCATCGATGGAATTTTCTCTTCGAAATAAGGCCGTTTCCCCTCAATACTCAAAGCCACATGGACAATTTTTTGCTTCCCCAACGTCTCCAATGCTTTTTCGACGTAGACTTGACTATCGGTGATCCCATCTTTGCGGCAAAGATCGCGTGCGATTCCTCCCAAAATCGGAACTCCCGTAAGCGAAGTGATCGCGTTGCAAATCGCATGGTAAACGACATCTCCATCCGAGTCTGCATCCAAACCGGGCGATTCATCGAAGATCACTCCCCCAACGACGCAAGGTTTCGTCGAATCCGCCGGCAAAAAGCGGTGGCTATCTTGACCAATTCCAGTCCTGTAAACGGGGACGCGTGTTTCCATAATCAACATATTATGGCATAAAGGAGGGATTTATGAAAAAGGGGCACATTTGCAACACATTTTTTGAAAGGGAGTTGGAGAATGGCCCCCGTCCTCTTCTCGACTTCTTCCGTTCCCACCCAATCGTCATGCAGCTTCAATTTCTCCCCCTTCTCTACGCAGCCCCAGACGACCTGATCCTCGTCTCAGATCTCCCTGACAACCCCGACCCTCGCCTTTGCCTTCTCGACAACGCTCCCTCGGACATTCAGATTGAAGATTGGGGCCCCTCCCGATCGATTGCCGAATGGGCCAAAAAGAAAAACATCGCATATCAAATCCCTCCTTGGGATCTCATTCGTCAAATCAACTCGAAAGTTTTTTCGTTCACCCACTCTCCTAAACTTCCAGGAGCAGCCCTTCTTCATTCAACCGATGCAGTGAACGAATGGATCACTCAAACACAAGGAGCAAAAGTCCTCAAAACACCCTTCGGCACCTCGGGCAATGGCCACATTCATCATCCCAATGTAAAGCCGCTTTACATCACACCGCTCATTGGAGAGCCTTGGGTAGAGCGAGTCTTGGATTTCAGCACTCAGTGGAAAGGAGGGGAACTTCTCGGCGTTACCCTGTTTGAAAACGAGCCGAACGGAACCTACAAAAGGACCTTTGCTGGACAAGTGGAGAAGTGGGCCCTTGAAGAACACCTTGCAGCGGCAAAACCGCTGGTTCAAACGATTGTGAAGATGGGCTACACCGGAAACATCGGCATCGATGCATTCATTTACCTTTGGGAGGGGAAAAAACGAGTCCATCCGATCGTCGAAATCAACGCCCGAAAAACGATGAGTTGGGTGGCGCTCCAGCAAAAAAGGAAATCGATTTCCTATACTCAGAGTGAACGAGGACGCCTTCCTCACCGTTTGCTGAACAGAAACTTCTCAAGAAACATCGAATCAGGTTAAGATGCTATTGAGGTGTTTATGGAACTGTTGAAGATTAAAGGCGGAAAACCGCTGAATGGGCAAATTCGAGCGGCCGGCGCAAAAAATGCGATGACTAAACTCTTGGTCGCATCGCTTCTTTCAGATAAAAAGTGTACTTTTCGCAATGTTCCGAACATCGGCGATGTCGAAATCACGGTCAATCTATGCCGCGAAATCGGCGCCAACATCAAATGGGACAAAGAGAATAAAATTCTCGAAATTGAAACCACCGATCTTAAAACCTCCTACGT
>CAZIML010000225.1:0-2633 GCA_964540255.1 uncultured bacterium | reverse complement strand
AGCGCTCACTGGCTTGAGGCTCTGCCGCTAAGTAGATCGGGCAATCGGAATTGAAGAGGCGCGCCTGTTCGATCGCAAGGGGAGCATAGCTTGGAAGCGATGGACCCAAGTGGATGAAGACAATCGCGTAGTCGCTGCCGCACAACCCTTGAATCGCCAAGAAAAAAAACCACTTCCACATGGAGAAAGATCGTATCTTTCCCATCAAAATATGTAAAACCTTTGTTGCCAAAAGGGTTCTTGTTTGAGTATTATACACAACAAAATTGGGAGGACCATGAGGAAACGGCTCTTTGATCTAATCGTCGCGCTCCTTATGCTCATTCTTTTTTCTCCGTTCTTTCTCATCTGCATGATCGCCGTCAAACTCTCTTCCCCCGGGCCTATTTTTTACGCTCATCCAAGAGTGGGGCAGAGGGGAGCTCCTTTCGGCTGTCTGAAGTTTCGCACCATGTACCAAGACGCCGATGCGAAGCTGCAGCCCTTGCTCGCCTCCAATCCTGCGCTGATGCACGAGTGGAAAACCTACTTCAAATTGAAGGTCGATCCAAGGATCACCCCCATCGGAAAGTGGCTTCGGAAAACCTCTCTCGACGAGCTCCCCCAGATTTGGAATGTCGTTAGAGGGGACATGAGTATTGTCGGCCCCCGGCCGCTGACCCAAAAAGAGGTGGTCGAATACTTGAAAGATAAAGCCTCGACCATCCTCTCGATCCGCCCGGGACTCACCACCCTCTGGATCACTCAAGGGCGCAACCGCCTCTCGCTTGAAAAAAGGATCGAGCTCGAAGAATACTATGTCCATCACCGCAATTTTTGGCTCGATTGCAAGCTCATCTTCCAGACCGCTCTCCTCATGGTTCATTCCAAAGGAGCCTACTGATTGAACATCTTAGTCGTCGGAGGGGCAGGGTATATTGGGAGCCATGTGGTTCAGGCTTTATTTCAAGCGGGCCATCACCCAATCACTTATGACAACCTCTCGACAGGACACGCTTGGGCCGTCCGGTATGGCTCTTTCGTCCAGGCCGATATCGAAGATGAACAGACCCTTTTGCAAACCTTTGAAAAGTTTCAGCCCGAAGCGGTCATTCACCTCGCCTCCCTCACCAATGTCCGCGATTCAATCAAAAACCCTTCTCTCTACTATCAAAATAATCTATTGGGAGCCCTCTCTCTTTTGAAGATGATGGTTCGAGCGAATGTGAAATCCTTAGTCTTCTCAAGCACAGCTGCAATCTATGGTTCTCCTCAATATGTGCCGATCGATGAAAAACACCCAAAAGCTCCTCTCAACGCCTATGGCAAAACAAAATGGGCGATCGAAGGGATGTTGGAAGACTTTTCAAACGCTTATGGGCTTCGATGCGGAGCTCTCCGGTACTTCAACGCCTGCGGCGCCGACCCATCAGGGGCGATCGGAGAGGCCCATGAACCGGAAACTCATCTCATCCCTCTTGCGATCCAAGCCGCATTAGGAAAACGGCCCCCTTTACAAATCTATGGCGATCAATATCCAACCCCCGATGGAACAGCTATCCGCGACTACATCCACGTCCTCGATCTTGCCGCCGCCCACGTTTTGGCCCTCTCTTTTCTCATCGAGGAACGAAAGTCTTTTCAGGTCAACTTAGGAACAGGTTCGGGATTCTCGGTGAAACAAATCATTGAGGCGGTCTCCCACCATACCTTGAAAGAAGTTCCCTTCGAAGCGGCCCCCCCGTTCCCTCAGGATAGCCCCATTCTCGTCGCCGATCCTGCTCTTGCCCAAAGGCTTCTCGGCTGGAAGCCCCGCTATTCCGATCTTTCCACAATCATCTCCACGGCTTGGCGTTGGGAAACCCAAGACCCCCGTTCCCGCCTGCATGAACTGCAACAAAGTAAAGTTTATAATGTATAGATTTGATATTCAGTTTGTTGTATAATAATATTCATGCAATTGAATAAAGTTTCTTCTAATTCTGTTTATATATTGGGTTCGTTCTCCTTTGATAAACAGAAGTGCCATAAAATCATGAAGATCGCCCTCTCTATCCTGATGGGGATCGGAATGATCGCTTCTTACTCAGTGGGAGCCCCTTGGATCATCACTTTTGGGTTTTTCGCCCTCATCTTCCTCCCTCTTTTTCGTCTCGGCAATCCTAAGTTAAGTTAATAATGCTAATGGTTAGTATGTTAATTTAATTTTGTAATTAAAATTGTAAAATAATTACTATTTGTTACAATAAGCATAAGAGCGAATTAATCTACCCGCTCGCCAGGCGAAAAAGGAGAATACCATGTCTGAAAATCAAGAAATTGAGATCAACCAAGGGCTCGACCCGATGGCTGTTCTCCCAAAACACGAGGGGAGAAAAGTCGATAGCGGCGAACCTATGACTAAAAACCTAAACACAGTCGATGCATCGATGGATGGACAAACCTATTTTCTTGGGGAAGTACCTCAAGCTCATATGGTTGATCCACGGGCCTATCTTCCATTAAACTCTGATCGATTGATCGGTTCGATCAATGTGGTCGAAAAGCTTCTCTTTGAAGTAGGAGTTTTGATCGAAGAAGAAGTGGCTTCAATCCAAAAACACCAGAAGCGGATCGCTTCTTGGGAAGATCGGATTGAAAAAAACAAAGCGATG
>CAZIML010000224.1:0-2651 GCA_964540255.1 uncultured bacterium | reverse complement strand
AAAGTAATGAAAAGTAAAAAAAGAAAATCCCCAATGTCCCGGATCCCAAAGCGACTAAAAGATAAAACGGCTGCTTGTTCATTGGCCGGGTTTCGGAACGAAGATAAAGAGAAGATAAATAGACAAGGAGACTCGCATACGTGCCGACTTCAAAGAGGCCGGCCGGAATCAGATAAGATCGGTCCGAAAAACCTCCAAGAATTAAAAAGAATTGAGAAGCGAGCAGTCCAAGGAACCAACCCACAATCCGATATTTTCCGGGGCCCGGCTCGGATACAAAACGAGGAAAGGCGGTAAGAATGAATCCGAAAATATAAAACCCGATCACCCCGTAAATCATCAGATGGGCATGAATCCGTTGGAGAGGAATCAGCCCGGCCCAGGAGAGGAGACGATGGTCCGCCAGATGGAGCCAGGCAAACCAGAATCCGACCGTTGAAATCGAGTAGATCGATCCTAAGGCGAAAAAGAGTCGATACGGTTCTAAGAGTAAGTTTTTGAAATGAGGTTTTTTCATGTTTAAGCCACGGGTCTTGGGCCGATATGATTTTCCTCATAGTCTTGGCGCGGAGACTCGTTTAGTAATGACACATTTCAATTGTTTTGTACAAATTACAATGGAAAATCAAGAGAGCTTAAAATAGGTCTTGGGCAAATCGGAGCTGAAGATTCTCAAGCGGTTTGCCAACGCTTTGATTCCCTCCACCTCGCTTCTGCCTGAGAAGCCGTCGGAGTTAGACATTCCCGCCTCGGTGAACGATCTTCTTTATCATTCCTCTTCTCTCGTGGTGAAAGCCTTTCGGTTTGCCCTTTGGTGCTTCGAGTGGTGGGCCTGCTTTTTTCGCTTCTCCCTGAGGCGATTTACCCAAATGAGCGCCTTGCAGGGAGAAGCATATCTGAAAAGCTGGCAAAACTCCTCCCGGCTTCATCGGACGACGCTCATCCGCATTTTAGAAGCCTACGTTTTATCGAGTTATTATTCGCACGATCGGGTGACCAAAAAGATCGGTTACCAGCCGAAACTCCCCCGCAAAACCGCCTCCAAAGCTCTTTACGGGGATCGTGTGATCTTGAGCCTTTCCAAAGAGGAGTCAATTGAGACCGATGTCTGCGTGGTCGGCTCGGGCGCGGGAGGCGCCTCCATCGCGGCCGAACTTGCGAAGAAAGGGATCCGGGTGGTGATTCTAGAGGAAGGGGGACGTTTCGATCTCTCCGACTTCAAGGGGGATCCGATCCAGCGGTGCAAGACGATGTATCGGGATATCGGGATTACCACCACCCTCGGGATCCCAGCCATTTTAGTTCCCACCGGACGCACGATCGGCGGAACCACCACCATCAACTCTGGCACCTGTTTTCGAACCCCCGATGCGGTTTTTAAAAAATGGCAGGGGGAATACGGTCTTGCCGACATCACTACCGAACGGATGGCCCCCTATTATGAGAGGGTGGAGGAGACAATTCATGTAGAAGAGGTGCCTGAGGAGCTTTTGGGAAACTGCGCAAAGTTGATCCGAGAAGCTCTTGAGAAAATGGGACTCGAAGGGGCCCCGCTCAAACGCAATGTAAAAGGATGCGAGGGGAGCGGTCTCTGCTGCTTTGGCTGTCCAACCGACGGCAAACAGAGCGTTCAACTGAATTACATCCCCCAGGCGTTGGCGAATGACGCGACGCTTTATGCGCACTGCCAAGCCCAAAAACTTCATCATCAAAATGGGAAAATCACCGAGCTTGAGGCGCGGATGATTCATCCGATCACCCGCGAGAAAGGGACGAAACTGAAGGTGAAGGCGAAAATCTTCGTGCTTGCGACGGGCACTCTCAATACCCCGATTCTTCTGAAGGGATCGAATATCGGACTTTCATCCGGCGAGGTGGGCAAGAACTTAACCCTCCATCCCGCCGCCAAGGCGTTCGGGCTTTTCGATCAGGAGATTAAAGGGTGGGAAGGGGTGCCGCAAAGCTATTATTCCTCGGCATTCAGCGATTTCGGCATCACCTTCGAGGGGATTTTCACCCCTCCCTCGGTGGCGGCCACCACTCTATTACTGAAAGGGAGAATGCACAAAGAGGCGATGGAGCATTATTCGCGCATCGCCAGTTTCGGTTTTTTGGTCATGGATGAGCCGCGCGGTCGCGTTTGGCGCCTCCCGAACGGGGAACCGCTCATCACCTACTTCTTGAGCAAGCCGGATCTGAAGAAAATGATCGACGGCATTCTTCTCTTGAGCCGAATGTTTTTCGAGGCCGGGGCCAAAGAGGTCTACTTGCCGATTCACCGCTTTTCTTCGATTCGATCGATCGACGAGCTCTCTCGAATCAGTACCGAAAAAATCAAGGCAAAGAATTTGGAAATCTTTGCCTTCCATCCTCTGGGAACTTGCCGGATGGGTCGAGAGAAATCATCCTCCGTCGTCGATTCTTTCGGCAAGGTTTATGAAACCGAAAATCTGTTCATCAGCGATGGAAGCATCTTTCCAACCTCGCTCGGAGTGAATCCGCAACTCACCATCATGGCGCTTGCTACCCGCATGGCCGACCATATTGGAGAAATTTTTTTTAGTCGCCGTTAAGGGTTCGAACCTCTGATCCAATCTCCTCCCGGAGACCGTGTTATCCTTATCTATAACCATGACAAAGATCATGAGTCT
>CAZIML010000223.1:0-2666 GCA_964540255.1 uncultured bacterium | reverse complement strand
GTTTGAGAAAAAAACGACTGGACGAGGAGGCAAACGGGAGGGTGCTGGCAGGCCAAAAGGGACCAAAAAACCACCGACTCGGAGAGTCTCTCTCCCTGCTGATGTAGCAGATTGGATCGAACAGCCAAGCTCGATTCCGCAAGTTCGGGAGATGATTGCAAAATCGAGGCGTTGCTAAAACCGAATCTAGAGAATTGGGCAATGGCTCGGCTTTTCCGCTAGAGTTGCCTCCATCTCGACTTTATCTTCGGAATCACTGTTTTGGATCAAAGAAAGGAGAGTCGCACGATCCCCTTCCTCTTTTGCTGCCCCGTGCTGAACGAATAAATGAAATTTTGCGAGCCGTTGCGGCACTGCTGGCGTCGATAAAAGTTTCTGAGCCGCTAAACACATTTTCCGGTTTTCTTGAGCGCTCCCCCCCCATACCTTTCTAATAAGAAATGAGATCATTTCTACACATTCAGGATGGTTGCTTTCGATCAATCCCTCGATGAGCGGTTTCAGACTCTCCCAGCTCGTGGGAAGAAATAGGGAATGACTCGCTAAAAATCGAACGATTCCAAACGTCTCTGAATGGACCGATCGGGCCGCCCCGCCGATCAACTGGGACTTCAACGTCCCTCGATCAGCCTGGTAGAGACTCGCCGATAAAAGAGCCTCCAAAATCGTTTGCGAGCCACAATTGGTTCGATTGAAAACAGCGTTGAGAAGCAAAAAGGGCGAGTCTTGGTCGATGATCCGGTCTTGAATCACCTTAATAACCCGTGGAACTATCTCTTCATCTCCATACATGATGCACGCATAGAGGGCTTGACGCTTGAAAAGCTGAGAGGCGCGATTGTTGGGATTCGCCACCCACTCCAAAAGAGAGGGAGCGGTATCCCGAATGAGTTTTACGGCTGATAAAGAAATCGCCCTTGCCAAAAAGTGAGGTGAATGAGTCACTTTAGGTCGAAGCCTAGAAAGAAGGCGCAGCATTTCCGAAGATCTCACCAATGCAAACGAAGAAGATCTAATCTTTGGAGTCGGGTGAATCTGTCTGACAGTAGATAATGAATTGACTTGAAGGGCGGCATCAAAAACGGTTTTGGTTACGTCCACCGCGCGCAACCATTTAACTGGATCAGATTCAGCAGCGCTCAAAGCATAAAGGGCGTCATTTTGTTCATCGGTTTCAAGAAACGCCCTAATTTCGTTCCATAAAAGGGGTTCTTGCAAAGGATCGTGGATGAAGCGATGAATCGGCTGCGTCATAAATTGGCCGGAGAGTCTACATTTCTTTTCAATTTTACACAACGTGTTTGATCACTTGGGAATTTGGCGTTGACAGAGTTAAGTCCAATCCTTTATTTTTACCACTTACGTGAGGTAACTTTAATGAAAGCGGTCATTTCAAAAATCGATCTCGTCAACTTAATCGGTAAAATCCAAAGCATCGTTCCGGCAAAACCAGCCATCCCGATCCTTGCCAATGTCCTCATCGAGGCTGTCGATGATCAGGTGATCGTGAGCGGAACCGATCTAACGGTGAGCATGCGCTGCTACGTCGAGGCAAAAGTGGTCGAAGAGGGAGCGATTGCTCTCCCAGCAAGACGCTTTTTCCAACTGGTTCGAGAGCTCACTTCTCCTCAAGTGAAAATCAGCGCCCAAACCAATGAAATCGCCGAAATCACCACGGGCACTTCGGTCTTCAAAGTGAACGGAATGAATAAAGGAGAGTTCCCAACGCTCCCCGATTTGACCGGCTCGCTCGAAATCGCTTTAACCAGCGCGAATTTGAAAGAGATGTTCTCTAAAACAGCCTTCTCAGCCGCTCGCGAAGATAGCCGCTACATGCTCAATGGGGTTCAGCTTCAGATCGCCAACCAAAAGGCGACTTTTATTGGAACCGATGGAAAAAGGCTTGCAAAAACATTCGCCAACGTGGCGATCGACCCATCGGTGACAGGAACTTATGTGATTCCATTGAAAGCGGTCGAAGAGATGACCAAAATGCTCGATGAGAGCGACAACCAGGTCCATTTGAGTTTAAGCGCCGATAAAATCGCCCTTGAATCAGGCCACCTCACCCTCATCACAAAACTCCTCTCTGGCCAAGATCCCGATGTAGAGCGGGTGATTCCAGCCAAAGTATCCCAAAATTTCTCAATCCACAGAGAAGAGCTCATGTCGCTCCTCCGTCAAATCTCTCTGTTTACTTCAGAAACGAGCAGCTCGGTCCGCTTTAGCTTTGAGACCGGTCAGCTCCATCTCGCGGCGATGAGCAGCGATATTGGGGAGGGACGGGTGAGTATGCCGGTTGATTATGCCGGGCCCAAACTGGAAATCGCCTTCAATCCCTATTTCTTCCTCGACATCTTGCGCCATAGCAAAGATGAGACGGTCCGCTTCGGGCTCAATGATCCCCATAACCCAGGCCTCATCACCGACTCAACTCAAGGACTCTTTGTGATCATGCCGATGCGCCTCAACGACGCACCAGCCCCATTGCGCAAAGAAGCTGCTGTCAGTGCAACTTAATTCTCTTTTTATGCGCAACTTCCGCAACTACATCGATGCGGAAGTGCGCTTCGCTCCCGGCCTGAACGTCATCTATGGGGATAACGCCCAAGGAAAAACGAACATCCTCGAAGCCATCTACCTCGTCGCGACGGGCCGCTCCTTTC
>CAZIML010000222.1:0-2666 GCA_964540255.1 uncultured bacterium | reverse complement strand
TAAAGGTGGAGCTGAGGGGAAAGCGCCCTCTTGAACTCCTCTTTGCGCCCATTTGTTTGGAAGAAGCACTGTGAGAGTTTTTCCTTCTGGGAAGGGATAGGATTGAAGGGCCGAGATGATCTCTTGGTAGGGGTCTTTTTCGTCAAATTCGCGTAAATCGAATGAATATTTTTCTGAATTGTCTGTTTGGGTAAAATATTCATGAACGCCGTTTCTGAAATCAAGGATTGTATCTTGTTTCTGGAGTTCATTGACCCTTTTTTTTACAAAACTTTTCAAAAATCCAGGACCATACTGAAGGGTAGTTCGACCTTGATCGGGTCTCGATTCATTTTTGGCTCCGACAATCACCAATCCTTTTTGCTGAAAACGGATTTTTCCTTCCCCTTCAGTTCCTGGCTCGAAATCATGGGCCGCTATTTCATCGTTAAAAAATTGGAGCAAAAGATTCCTCTCGATTTGCTTACGAGAGAGTGTTTGATCGGTGAAAAGGGCAATTTTGAGAGGCTCTTTTCTATGGTCTTGATAAAATTCTCTGAGCGCTTGCTCCAACTTCCCAAACGGGTTGGTTTGGTTCTCTCCGAGGACAATCTCGGCCTCTCTTTTTTCTTGGACCGCTCCGTTTAACTCCCCTTTGATCTCTTCTACAGTGAGCTCTTTTTTGGGTTTGGGGGCCTTTGCTCTAAAAATAGTGAGCTTCATCCGTCCTGGAATCTCATTGGATTCTCCCAAAGGCTCCTTGTCGACGTCGGCTCCTTTTCGTTCATTTCTCACTTTTTGTCCGGCGTCGATTCTTAAGGTTTTAATCGTTTGCTGGATAGAGTTCATTTTTTCGGTAATGATTGAATCAGGGCACAATAGGCGGATCGTTTGATTGAATCGGGTTCCCTTATTTTTCAATACATCAAGGAAGGCGTCGAGCGCCTCTTCATAGCTGCAGCCAAATGCATCGATATCGCAGTAGGCATTGACTTTCTTAAAGGCGGGAGTTTCGGGTTTTTCCCCTTGGTATAAGGCTACGACTGTTTCGTTTCCATTGTCGAGCTGTTGGTTGAAGGTTTGTTTCAGCTTCGCGATGGCCTCTTCTGAGGCCGGTTGAGTCGGATCCTTCTTAGGAGGGAGCCTTTCGGGAAATCCGACCACTCTGAACGAACTTTTCCAGTCTCCAAATTGTTGCTCCGCCCGAACTTTATTTGTTCGATTCGGCTTTGCCTCTTCGGGTTCGATGGGCTGACGAGGGGTCAATGAATTGACTACCCAGTTTTTCAATCTTTCGGCGTGAGGGGCCAATGTGTCAGGCAGCCACAAGATCAATCGGCCGTCGGAATCAGTGTAGAGTTCAGCGAGGAGCTTTTGAATCGTCTCTATGGCTTTTTCTGAATCTGTGATCTCGGCGCCTCTTAAATCGATCCTTTCTTTCCCCCCTCTAAATTGCGCCATCCCCTCTTCGTATAGATCGTTGAACGAGGAAGCGGTTCCTGTCCCACTTTCCTTCGGGCCGAATTCGATCAACAGTTGAGACTCTTTTCCCCACTGATGTTCGATCGGGGGAGCCGATGGGGCGGAAGGGAGGTCGGCCGGTTTTTCCTGGGGGGCGGCGGGCTCGGGAGCGGATTCAGGGTCTTTGGTCTCGACCGGCCCGCTCGGTTGGTCCCATGTTTGAATTTGGGTGTGCATTTCACTGAGCTCTTCTGCCAAGAATGTATTTGCAATCCGCTTTCCGGTCTCTAAATCGCTCCGGTAATAGTGATCGCAATTTTTTTTCAGCTCTTCGTCATTTTTCCAAATATTCTCAAGTTGATCTAATTCGACCCCTTCTTTTGGAGCGTAGGCTAAATATCCTTCATTTTTTGTGAAGTGGAATCGAATGGTTGATTTGGCTCCCATTTGCGATTTTTTTAAATCATCGATCAATCTTGTTTTCAGCGCCTCCATATCGGCGTTGACCTGCGTTTGTTCGTCTGGAGTTAATTCGTTCCAACTTTTCGCAATCGATTTACGGACTCTCAATTTGTAGCTAAACCCGCGGAATATCACCGTGTACGACCGGATGATCAGCTCTTGGTCGAATGTCTCTTCTTCTGGGGGACTCCCTTCGCTGGGAATAGATGAGAGAATCAGCGTATTCGGGAGCGGTCTTTTCTTTTCCTCCTTCTCAGAAGGGGGAACTTGAGGCGCCCCGCCTATACTAGGAATTGCAGACACGGATGATCCTTATTTTTTTCATTAATTATACTTTAATATTTAAATAAAATCAAATAAAGTAATTATTTTAGTGTAATGGAATAAAATTATAATTTGCTGACTTTAGTATAGATCAGTTTTCGGGCTCTTGTGGCGAGCTGGAGGAACTCCTGTTGGGAGATCTCCCTTGGAGGAGTAGCGGTTCGAGTTCGATCATCCACTTCGAAGAATCGATCCCCCCGCCGAGCGTAAGCCCAATAATGGCCTCCCCCTGCCCCTCCCTGATGGAATGAAAATCCGGTCAGTTCGAGCTCTGCTTCTTCTCTGCTTTCAGAAAACCAGGGCGGGGTTTTGAACGAGAGGGGGACCGAACCGAGGGGCGCATGCCGTTTTTTTACTGGGATATAGGGCATTCTTTGCCCTCTCTTTTTCATTTCCTCTCTTTTTTTGATCCTCTTGACAAAAGGAAACGATTTATTTAT
>CAZIML010000221.1:0-2697 GCA_964540255.1 uncultured bacterium | reverse complement strand
TCAATCATCGGTTATCATCTCTGATCTTCAAGATCCAGCATTGCGAGAACAAGAGGTGAACGATTTTTTTCAAACGCTGCCCAAACTCTTAGAGAGAACTTTAACTCAAGGAGATCTTTGTTCCCTTAGAAAAACCCTTGAGCCGCTTTTAGATCAGATGCCGGGTCTAAAAACTGCCCGAGGCTATGATCAGCTTAAATCCTCTATCAACAGAGGCGAAAATGATGCAGCCGCCGTGACAGCTCTAGCCTTGTTTGGCATTCTAAACACTCTCAGATCCAATCGTCATCGAACAAAAGAGCTTTCCTCTCAACAACCTTCCTCCACAAACACTATGATGGGAGCCCTCAACCGCCGAGCTGACCTTTTATCCAAGCGAATCGTCCCCCTCTTGACTCAAGAAAATGAGCCCAAAATCACTGAAGTATTCTCCATCTTGACGGAAGAACCTGAACTACTCCGCGCTGTTTTGTTCGCTTTCTCAAGTGAAGAGTTCGGTCTCCTCCTTTCCGATGCGAATGCCTTTGAACGAGGGAATTACGAACACGATTCTATCCCCGATATGACCAAAAAAAAACTCATGAGAGTTCTTTTTTCAAATGGTAATATTGACCTTGAAAAACTAGAAAGAAGTCCTGCTATATGCAAGCTGGAGACTCTCCTCGACCTCCCTAACCTGTCGGGAAGAATCGAGCGATTTGTCGCTAGCCCTGAGCGCCACCTGTTTTTTATCTCCTCCAACACCCTGAGCTCATGGCCTCGCGTCGACTTTCCCCTAACTCAGCTTAAAATACCGCTTAAACCCGTCGGTTTTTTCTGGACTATCCGCGACGGCGATGGACGAGAAGGGATCCTGATGGGATCGATGCACATTACAGCGGAGAAGCTGGTCAATTTTCCAAGGCGGATCACAGAGTTATTCGACGACTCTGATGCAATCGCAGTCGAAATCGACGTCACCCGTGAAGATGTTGTAAGACGAATGAATGAGGTGAGCTGGGAGAAAGAACAAGCTAAAGAGTTGGACTTGCTCACAACAACAGAAAAAAAAGAGCTCTTGATTTACCTGAAAAAGCTGTATCCCGATCTGAATCCCACTCCCATGAACGAGTTCGATGAGCAGACTCAATTTTTGCTTCAGGCTCTCCGCACAGTAGCCAGAGGAAGCTTTGCAGCAGAGTTTTCTGGGCAGAAAGACCAAGCTACAAAACAAAGTTTTTTTAGTACAGGAATGGAAGAGACACTGATAAAAAGGGCTAAAGAAAGGGGAATTCCTATCAAGGACTTAGAGACTTTTGACGACCACTTCATCAAATTCTCATCAGGATCTTCCAGCTTCCTTCCATCAGTCCGATATGAAAGTCTAAAAAAAATGATTGAGATGTCAAAGTGGTCTTTACAAGACGCTCTAGTCGCATACTGCGATCATACAAGTTCCCCCAAAATCAATTCGCGAGATGACCTATGGGAATATTTACAAAAACCTCCGCTCCAAAAGTGGACCGATCTGATGGAGATCGGAGATCTAGATGCCCTAGAAATAAAATATTTAAGAGATCGCGACCCGGTAAGCCAATCCAACCTAGTTCAACGAAACAGGAATATGGCATTGGCAATTGATGCATTTATGAAAAGCGGGAAGAAGCATTTTTGTATTGCAGGAGCTATGCACATGGCTGGCCCATCCAGCATCGTAACACTATTAAAGCGGGCAGGCTACAGTGTTGAGCGGCTGATTGTAGAGGAACCATTAGGACCCGTTTTGGACGATGACGAAAAAAGAACTCTCATAGAAGACGATGAGATTGAATCTACGCTCGCCGCTGATCTGCATACGACTTCTGAAGAGGGAATAAATCCCTTTGCCCCCGATCCCTCCTCGAGCCGATCCTATTGGCAAACCCTGAGTTGGCCATGGGAAAAATTCAAAAGAATTGCGAAGTTAAATGATCCTGTATAATCGATGCTGACCGGTTAAAAGCTCACGAATGAATATTGGATTCACCAAATACCCTTGAGGAAAGTCATAAGGAGATGATCGGTCTATTTGTCCATCGTTTCCAAACGTCCAATGTGATTCAGGCGTTACCTCTCTCCTAAAAATGGCTAGAACCGTAGTTGGCAACGGTTGATCCTGTATCGTAAGGGAGCGTTCCTTCAGAAGAGACTGTAATAGCGGTGACAGCGGCACGCACCTTCTGTACTGTAGAGAAAAAACAATCCCCGGACGCCCTCTTGAATCTATAAATCTCATCACAGGCTCGCTCAGATCTCCTGGATTTAACCAATCGATATAATCTCTGTCCCGGTCCAACTCTAATCTCGGGAGCCTTACGATAGGCCTATCGCTATCGCGAAATATTTGTCTCATTTCTGGGGGATATTCACTTTCTACCCTTTCAATGAGTCTAAAGACCGCTTCTTCTCGTTCCTTGGTCAACCATAGATTTGCCTTCCAGTTTCTACAAACGGCTGCGGTAGCGATGACAGCTCGATCATCTTCCGGTTTAGAAGAGGAGAGATTTTCTCCTTTTAAAAACTCAAAAATTGAGGCTGTGGCATCCACGGGCAACTGATCAAATATGTGGTTGTAAGAGTGGATTGATAGAGAAGGTTGGGCTGACATATTTCTCTCCATTTATGCATTTTAGAATGAAATGTGCATGAAATATTGCTAATAGAATAGTTAATTTAATC
>CAZIML010000220.1:0-2721 GCA_964540255.1 uncultured bacterium | reverse complement strand
AAAACCGTCATCATGGGAGCCTCGTTCCGGAATAAAGAAGAAATTTTGGAGCTTGCCGGCTGCGATCTTCTCACCATCGCCCCCAATCTTCTTGAAGAGCTTTTGAAAAGCACGACTCCCATCACCCGGAAGCTTGATCCCCAAAAAGCGAAAGAAAGCCCCATTCAAAAACTGCACCTTGATGAAAAAACCTTCCGCTATCTTTTGAATGAAGATGCAATGGCTACAGAGAAGCTCTCTGAAGGGATCCGCAATTTTGCGAAAGACATCGTCAAATTAGAAAAAATGATTCAAGAAAGAATGTAATGTTTGGCTTTTTTAAAAAGATCCTCTCCCCTTTCGGCAAAAAAATCAGGGCCCTTTTTTCCAAAGCCCCTGACGATGCGGCCTTCGATCATCTTGAGCAGCTTTTTTACGAAGCTGATCTAGGAGCTGCCACCTCGGCTGAGCTCGTCGATAAAATCAAGGCCCTCTATCGGAAGAACCCCTCGATTCAATCGGATGAAATCCTCGCCTTTGTCAAACAAGAGCTTCTCAAAGGGATGATTCCCCCCCACACTGCCCATCACGCGCCCCATGTCATTCTCCTCGTAGGGGTTAATGGGAGTGGAAAAACCACGACGCTGGCCAAACTCGCCTCTCACTATAGAGCACAAGGAAAAAAAGTGCTCGTCGCTGCTGGGGACACCTTTCGAGCCGCAGCTGTCGAACAACTTGAAACTTGGGCAAAGCGGGTCGGCGTCGATCTCGTCAAATCGCAACCCAACAGCGATCCGAGCGGGGTCGCCTTCGACGCTCTTGCCGCCGCGAAAGCCCGCGCCATCGACATCGTCCTCATTGACACAGCCGGCAGGCTCCAGACGAAAACCGACCTGATGCATGAACTGGCCAAAGTGAGAAGAGTTTGTCAAAAACAGATCCCCACCGCCCCCCATGAAACGCTCCTCGTCGTTGACGCCACGATCGGGCAAAACGCGATCGATCAAGCCAAAACCTTTCATCAATTCACTCCCATCACCGGAATTGTTCTCACCAAACTAGACGGTTCGGCTAAAGGGGGCATTGCCATCTCCATTCAAAAACAGCTCAACATCCCCATTCAGTGGGTAGGGACTGGAGAAGGGGCTCAAGACTTAGAGCCCTTTGATCCTGAAACATACGTTGACGCCCTTTTAGGAACCAAGTAGGAAAACTATGATTTCTCCCAAGTCTCGATTTGTCGCCCTCACACTTTGCTTTCTCTTTGGATTTTTAGGAATCCACCGTTTCTATGTGGGCAAGGTAGGGACAGGGATCTTAATGATCCTTACCCTCGGATTTTGCGGCATTTGGACTTTTATTGATTTAATCATGATCGCGATTGGGTCGTTCAAGGACAAAGAAGGACGCCGTCTTTTCAGATGGTTTGAAGAAGGATCTATTTAAGGATCTCGACTTCACCGCTTTCGAGGTGGTAATAGGCTCCGATGCACTCGATCTTCCCCTCTTTGATCCATTGAGAGATGATTTTGTGCCTCTTTAATTCGGCGACAACGGCCCGGACATTCGCTTTGATTGCCTTTTCGGACTCATTGATCCCCTTTATGGCCGGTCGGATGATTCTTGCGACCTCTTGAATATCGGCCGTCGTTCCTTCCATGACGGCTTTCACCGCTCCACACCCCTCGTGCCCTAAAACCAGCACCAGAGAGGAGCCTAAATACTTGACTGAGTAGTCGATGCTATTGAGTTCGATGGGGCCTGCGACGTTGCCTGCATCTCTGACGATGAATAGATCGCCGAGCCCTTGATCGAAAATGATTTCGGGAGCTACCCGTGAATCGGAGCAGCCTAAAATCGTCGCGAAAGGTTGTTGTCCCGCCGCAATCGCCTCTCTGCGATCGGAGGAGTGATTGGGATGGATCAATTCATCTCTCACGTAGCGCTGATTTCCCTCCAAGAGTCGTTCGAGCGACTCGGAAGGAGTTTGGGCCGAGCCCACGACACCCGCAAGAGCGAAGGCAATTGACAAACAGATTCTCATATCTTGTCAGATAAGGAATCTACCGCCTCCCTGTCAATCAAATAATCAAACCTAAAGAGGACCCTTAAGCAACGTTCCGTTCACATACTCCATCCGATGATAGAAATAGGGATCAGGAGAAGGAGAGCTATTGGGAGAACCCCATACTACATCAAAGAGACGGTTGGCTACTCCTTTTAAAGCAATTAAAGTCCCCAACTGAGGCCAGCGAGCAACTTCAGAAGGAACTTCCGAAAAAACCTTTTTTGCCAACATTTGTCCCGCTCCATCTACAACCACAACCGCAGTGTGTTCTCCATCATCGTTGCATAAATGGACCGAGTTGCAATCGCCGAGCGGCGCCGATTTTGCGTGCATCACATCTCGAGGAGTATGGTCGAGCGCCTTACATGTTTCATGACGCCAAGCCTTCATCCGCTGGAGCAACTCTTGCCCCATTCGGCGAATCCCGGGCTCAAGCTGGGAAGCATAAGCCGCGCAAACAGCTCCTGCAAATAAATTAACGACGGGAGCTTGCGGAATAAGAAGAGCGACTGACATAGAACACCTCAGGTTTTAATTGGTACGATTGTACCATACGCAGAATTTAGATCCATCATTTTTCATAAAATCTTGATCATAAATTAACAGAACCACAGGGATTTTAAAAGGCCCACTTGAGTTGAGCGGTGGTGTTGCTGCTGAAGAAGTGCTCGCCG
>CAZIML010000219.1:0-2750 GCA_964540255.1 uncultured bacterium | reverse complement strand
CGCCTGTCTTACACACAGGTGGTCATAGGTTCGAGTCCTGTTGCGCCCAACTGGTTATAAAGTTTGTTTTTTAGTTCTGCGGGAGTAGTTCAATTGGTTAGAGCGCCGCCCTGTCACGGCGGAAGTTGCGGGTTCGAGCCCCGTCTCCCGCGTTTTTTATTCTGTACAAAAACCCCCCATTCGATATTCTGTGAATTATGGTAAAACTAACTCTGACGGAAAAACTCCAGAAGCAAGCGATCAACACCCTCGGAATGGCCTTCGGCGCTGCACTCGCCGCCGCCGCTTTGCGAATTTTCTTAATCCCTAACGAATTGATCGACGGCGGAGTGATCGGGGTCTCCTTAATCCTCGGACGCCTTTTTGGGAGCGGCTACTTCTCGTTCTTCCTCTTAATCTTGAACCTCCCCTTCATGTTCCTAGCCTACAAACATATCCGAAAAGCCTTTGTGCTCCACATGTTCGTAGCAACCGTTCTCCTCGCCGTCTTCTACTCGCTCCTTGAAGCGCTTCCCGCATTCAACGCAGACCCTCTCGAAGCGATCGTGATCGGCGGTGCGATGCTCGGGGCCGGAGCCGGAATGATCATCCGGAACGGAGGCTGCACAGATGGAACCGAGATTCTCGCCATCTTAGTGAACCGGAAAAAGGGATTCACAGTGGGGCAAGTGATCTTCGTGATCAATATCTTCATCTTCACCGCCTACGGCTGGATTTTCATCGACTGGCACATCGCGCTCAGATCATTAATGACCTACATCGTTGCATTCAAAATGATGGATATTGTGATCGCAGGCCTCGAAGAGCTGAAATCAGTTCTCATCATGTGCTCAAAACCAGACCAACTCTCCAGAATCATCACCCACGAACTGGGGCTTGGCCTCACTTTCATCAAAGGAAAAGGGGGCTACTCCGGAGAAGATCGGGACATCCTTTTCATCATCGTCGAAAGACTCGATCTCGCAGAACTGAAGGAAATCGTTTTACGAGAAGACCCCGCCGCTTTCATTGCGATTGAAAACTTGCACGAAGTGGCCTACGGAAGGGCCGCCAAAGTGGCTCTTCGAAGAAAAGCGAGATCAAAATTATCCAAAGGACTTCTATCGTGAAAGATATGGGGGAAGGGATTTATTACGATGAATCGCAAAAACCCCATAAATTCACCCACACCATCGACGCATGGCGCGTCTTCCGGATCATGGCTGAGTTTGTCGATGGCTTTGAGACAATGACCTCTCTCGGTCCCTCTGTCGCTCTCTTCGGCTCCCACAACGCGTCCCCCAAAGACCCGAAATATTACGACCTCACTGAAACGATTGTAAAAAAAATCACGAAGAAAGGGTTTGGAATCATCACCGGCGGGGGCCCAGGAATGATGGAAAGAGCCAACAAGGCAGCCCAAGAGGCAA
The DNA here is from genome assembly GCA_964540255.1 of uncultured bacterium. Classification (GTDB taxonomy): domain Bacteria; phylum Chlamydiota; class Chlamydiia; order Chlamydiales; family SM23-39; genus REEB52. The sequence goes on along the minus strand of CAZIML010000219.1, from coordinate 1,341 downwards.
ACGGAAAATCGTGCGGCCTTTGCATTAAACTTCCCTCTGAGCCCAAACCCAACTCTTATATCGACGAAAAATATGAACTCAATTTCCGCTACTTTTTTGTTCGAAAAGTGATGTTTGTCCGCTACGCTCAAGCTTTTGTCGTCATGCCGGGCGGGTATGGAACGTTAGACGAACTTTTTGAGGCCCTCACCCTGATTCAAACTGAAAAAATCACTCCCTTCCCCGTCTACTTAGTGGGAAAAGAATATTGGAAAGGAATTCTTGAATGGCTTAAAAATACAGTCCTTGCTCAGGGAAATATTAAACCCAAAGACCTAGAACTGATCCACTTATCTGACGACCCCGATGAGATCGCTGAAGGGATCGAAAAGCATTATCGCGTTTCCAAGGCGCTAGAAAACTTCTAATATCGACAAAAATTCATTGACCTGTCATTTTATTTCGCAAAAAAGAGGTCAATATGAAACCTGTCAGTATATTTATTCGGTTTTCTGATCAAAATATTTCTTTGAAGCGATTAACCATCCTCTCTCAAGAGAATGGGCTGATTTACAACGATGAGGGAGGAGGCCTTAAAGCCCACCTTAAAACCTCGGTCAAATTCTCCCTTTTGACGGCGGCGTCCCCTCTTGTTGCTCTAGTGCGGCTGATCCGCTCTGTTGTTTTTGGAAATGGAAGGGAGTTCATCGGAGCGCTTCTTACCCCCATGGCGGCGGCAGCTTGTTTGACTGGATCACTCCTTTCTTTATCGCTCCACCTCATCACTTGGGGACAAATCTCATTTTATGAAAACATGCGGCGAACTTATTCTTCCTTTGAAGCATGGATCAATAAACTCGACCTTGATCAAGCTGATTTACCGAGCTATGCGAATCGAGTGAGCTCTCCTCTGGATTATACAGATCCGATCTGGACAACCGCCCCTTGCATGCAGCCGGTTCTCGAAAATGGGATTTCCAATGAAGGGGGCCTGCTCGACCGAGACCGAATGCAAAAGATCTTCCCCTTCGTGAAAATCAATGGAGTTCAAATGGAGGGAGATCGAATCGTCGTACAAAGCGAATATAAAAACGAGAAGACTTACTATTCTGCGTGCAACGGAGCTTGCGAGCACGCAAAACTTTCCTCGACCTGCTGCTGTTGCTATCGGATTGATGCAGTTTTAGACCGCTTTCTTTGCTGCACTTTAAGCCAGGGAAGCTGTTCACCGCTCGCAAACTCGAGCGACTCGTGCGGGATCGTGAGCTGCTCAATCTGCGGAATCGGCGTTTGTTGCTGCTATGCCAAAGAAGACAATCGAGTCGTCACTCTAAATACAGGCTGCTTTGGCCCAACAGGTCC